>JACCZI010000293.1 GCA_013696015.1 Nocardioidaceae bacterium | reverse complement strand
ACTATCCCGGATGAGCCTGCGTCCACAGGCCGGGTGACGGTCTCCCTGGGAGGGTGCCCACGCACCAGACTCCAGGCGTGGCGACGTCAGGTGGGCAAGGTGCGGTGTCTCAGGTCTCGACCTGGCGCGACGCGGCGGGCGACCTGTTGCTCGGCAGCTGCTGCGCCGGATGTGGGGTGAAGGGTCGACGACTGTGCCGAGCCTGCGCCGACACCCTCCGGGCCGACCCGCGACTGGCCTGGCCAGAGCCGGCCCCGACCGCGTTGCGGGTGCCCGTCATCGTGCCGCCGTACGCCGGCGCCCGGTATGACGGCCGGTTGCAGCACTTGATCATCGCCTACAAGGAGGAGGCGCGACACGGACTGGCGCGGCCACTTGCCAGGATGCTGGCCGACGTGGTCGCCTCGGCGCTCCAGACCGTCGTCGGTCCGGGCCCGGTCGCGCTCGTACCGATGCCGTCGGCACCCGGTGCGGTGCGCCGGCGGGGCCACGACAGCGTGCTGCGCCTGGCCCGCATCAGTGCCGGCCAGCTGCGCCGGCGCGGCACGGACGCGACCGTACGACCGTTGCTGTGCCAGGCGCGACAGGTGGCCGACCAGGTCGGGCTTTCGGCGTCCGATCGAGTGCAGAACCTGCAGGGTGCCTTGCGGGCCCGAACCGGGGGCGGCGGCCGTGTCCTGGTCGTCGTCGACGATGTCATCACGACCGGCGCCTCGGCCGCAGAGGCGGTGTCGGCACTGCGCCGCGCAGGCCTGAGTCCGGCGGTCGTCGCGACCGTCGCAGCAACTCCTCGCCGGTGGCCCGGCGCCGGCTCGTTCGGCTAGTGCCATGCTGGGAGGCGCACTAGCGTCTGTCAGGTCCGGGCGCCGCTGCGCCGCCTGCCCCGAGGAGGTCGTTCGTGGACATCGTGGTCAAGAGTCGGCACTGTGAGGTCTCCGACCGCTTCCGAGAGCTTGCCGCGGAAAAGCTGGGTCGGCTCGAGAAGTACGACCACCGGGTCATCCGCGTCGACGTCGAGGTCACAGCCGAGCGCAACCCCCGGCTCGCCGACCGCGCCGCCAAGGTCGAGCTGACGTTGCACAGCCGCGGTCCGGTCATCCGCGCCGAGGCGGCTGCCGAGGACAAGGTGGCTGCGCTCGACGGTGCGCTGCTGAAGCTGCAGGGGCAGCTGCGCAAGGTGGCGGACCGGCGACGGATCCATCACGGACATCGGGCCCCGATGTCGCTGGCACAAGCCACGTCTGGCAGCGAGCCTCCTCCAGCAGCTGCGAGCGAGGGCGCACACGGCGACCCGCTGGTCCATCACGAGGGGCCGCTCGAGGTCATGGGGGACGGCCCGCTGGTCGTGCGGGAGAAGACCCACGAGACCACTCCGATGACGCTCGACCAGGCGTTGTACGAGATGGAGCTGGTCGGCCACGACTTCTATCTGTTCTGGGACAAGGGCAGTGAGCGCCCCAGCGTCGTCTACCGGCGTCGCGGCTACGACTACGGAGTGATCCGGCTGGCTATCTGACCGCGATCGTCAAGTCCTCGTGCCCCACCCGACTGTCGTGCCATGATCGGGCGGATGAAGCCGCTCTGGAGCACCGACGCGCCGACAGACTCGGCAGTGGAGGCCGTAGACGTCGAGCCGACGCGCGAGCCGATCCGCCTGCTGATCGTCGACGACCAGGAGCTCTTCCGGCGGGGTCTCGCGATGGTGCTGGCGGGTGAGCCGGATCTGCTGCTGACCGGGGAGGCATCCGACGGTGAGACAGCGGTCGAGATGGTCATCCGCTCGGCCCCCGACGTCGTGCTGCTCGATGTGCGCATGCCCAAGATGTCCGGCATCGACACCTGCGTCGCGATCAAGACTGCCGCCCCGAGCACCCGCATCATCATGTTGACCGCTAGCGACGACGAGGCCGATCTGTACGACGCGGTGAAGGGCGGCGCCTCGGGCTACATGCTCAAAGACGCCTCGATAGACGAGGTGGCGCACGCGGTGAGACTGGTCGCCGATGGGCAGTCACTGATCAGCCCGGCCATGGCCACCAAGCTGCTTGATGAGTTCAAGCAGATGTCCCGCCCGGAACGCTCCAGCGTGATTGCGCCACGGCTGACCGAACGGGAGCTGGACGTGTTGCGCCTCGTGGCGCGCGGCTGCAACAACCGTGAGATCGGCTCCGAGCTGTTCATCAGTGAGAACACCGTCAAGAACCACGTGCGCAACATCCTGGAGAAGCTGCAGCTGCACTCGCGCATGCAGGCCGTGATGTACGCCGTGCGGGAGAGACTGCTCGACCTGCCCTGAGACGGTGCCGTGCATGTGCTGCTGCGAGGAGCAGCGGGAGGTCAGGGCGTGCTGCGGCGACGGCGCAGGGGACTTGGGAGGAAGGCCGCCCCCGGCCCGTCGAGGGCGGCCACGTCCGCCGGGTTCGAGATCGCGCACCGGCGCAGCGACAGGCAGCCGCAGCCGATGCAGGAGTCCAGGCCGTCACGCAGGGAGCGCAGCGCGTCTATCTGTTCGTCGAGCCGCTCCCGCCAGCCACGTGAGAGACGAGCCCAGTCCGACCTCGTCGGTGCTCGACCCTGCGGAAGGCTGTCGAGCGCAGCGGTGACCTCGTCCAGGCTCAGGCCGATGTTGCGTGCCGCCCGGATGAACGCAAGGCGCCGCAACACGCTGCGTTCGTAGCGGCGCTGGCCTCCCGCCGTCCGGGTTGCCTTCAGCAGGCCAACTCGCTCGTAAAAGCGGAGCGCTGAGGGTGCGAAGCCGCTCCGCTCCGAGACAGCCCCGACTGTCAACAGGTCGGTCGTCTTCATTGATCTCCTTGACTTGAAGTCGGCTTTAAGTATCAGAATGCCGGACAGGAAGACCACTGACAAGGAGGACCTCGTGTCTGTCGCTCTCATCACCGGCGCCTCGAAGGGTCTGGGCTATGCGCTCACCCACGCCCTGGCCTATCAGGGCTGGTCCCTGGTGGTCGACGCCCGAGGGCAGGAGGAGCTCGAACGCCTCTCGGCCGAGCTCGACCCGTCCCGTACGCAGGCCATCGTGGGCGACGTGACCGATGCCGGCCACCGCCGCCAGCTGGTCGAGTCGGCCCAGCGCATCGGCGGACCGCACCTCTTGGTGAACAACGCGAGCTACCTCGGACCGAGCCCGCAGCCGTTGCTGCGGGACTACCCGCACGACGAGCTGCGCCGGGTGTTCGAGGTCGACGTGTTCGCGCCGCTCGACCTAGTGCAGCGCTCACTCCCGGCGCTCGTCGCAAACCGTGGCGTGGTGGTCAACGTCAGCTCGGACGCCGCCGTCGAGGCATACCCGGGGTGGGGAGGCTACGGCTCGGCGAAGCGTGCCCTCGACCACCTCTCAGCGGTGCTCGCCGCCGAGGAGCCGGAGCTGCGGGTGTACGCCTTCGACCCGGGTGACATGCGGACGGCGATGCAGCAGGCGGCGTTCCCCGGCGAGGACATCTCGGACCGCCCTGAGCCGGCGACCGTCGTACCGGCAGTGCTGCGCCTTCTCGAGCAGCGTCCGGCCAGCGGCCGCTACCGCGCCGTCGACCTGCTCAGCACGGCGGGGGCACCCGGATGACCGTCGTGCTCGAGGGCCCGGTCCGGTCCGCCACCTCGCCGCCGGAGATTCACGGCTCTGGCCGCGACGACGTGCGGTTGCTCGTGGCCGGTCCGGATGGCGTCACACATGCCCGCTTCCCGGACCTGCCGCGCTTCCTCGACCCGGGCGACCTGGTGGTCGTCAACACCTCGGCGACGCTGCCTGCCGCGGTGACCGGCCGACGCCCGGCGACCGGGCGACGCGTCACCGTGCACTTCTCGACCGCCCTGCCGTCCGGCGACTGGGCGGTCGAGCTCCGCACCGACGCACCCAAGACTGGGCAGGTCCACGACGGGTTCCGGGGCGAGGTGATCGAACTGCCCGACGGCCGGCTGACGCTGCTGGCGCCGTACCCGGTGACCGGGTCGATGACGACGCGGCTGTGGCAGGCGCGCGCCGCGGTGCCGCAGCCGATGCTGCGCTACCTCGCTCGGCACGGCCGCCCCATCGGGTACGGCTACGTGCCGCGGCGCTGGCCGCTGTCGCGCTACCAGACCGTGTTTGCGCGCGAGCCGGGCAGCGCCGAGATGCCCAGCGCCGGACGCCCGTTCACCGCCACGATCGTCACCGACCTGGTCACGGCAGGCGTCACCGTCGCACCGATCACCCTGCACACCGGAGTGTCGTCGCTCGAGCTGGGTGAACCACCGTTGCCGGAGCCGTATCTCGTGCCGGAGCCGACCGCCCGGCTGGTCAACGCCACGCTCGACGCCGGTCACCGCGTCGTGGCGGTAGGGACCACGGTGACCCGCGCGCTCGAGACGGTGGGGACCGACGGAGGGCAGGTGCGGGCCGGATCGGGGTGGACCGACCTCGTGCTCGGCCCGGACACCCCGGCGCGGGTGGTCGGCGGGCTTGTCACCGGCTGGCACGAGCCCGGCGCCTCACACCTGCTGCTGCTCGACGCCGTCGCCGGGCCAGCCGTTGTCGCGGCGGCGTACGCCGCGGCTCGCAGGGCCGGCTACCTGTGGCACGAGTTCGGCGACAGCGCCCTGCTGCTGCCCTGACATCCCGAATGACACCGCGAGCGACAACTCCTACTGACGGTGCCGGGGCGTACCGTCTCGCCCGTGATCGCCGAGCGGTTGACCCTGACGCAAGCCCGGCGGGTGGCGCTGGCGGCGCAGGGCTTCACTGACCGGCGGCCCGTGGCTCCCTCTCCACGGGCGCTGGCCCGGGTGCTCGACCGGCTGGGGC
>JACCZI010000287.1 GCA_013696015.1 Nocardioidaceae bacterium | reverse complement strand
GCACCGAGCGCTTGTTCGTCCCACCGTTCGCCGGTCAACGGCATCTCGCGGGCGTAGACAAAGGTAAGACCGGTCACGAAGTTAGGCTCAGCGCGCAGTTTGGTGACGAGGAACGACTCGGCAGAGGCGCTCTGGTACATCGGCCCAACCACGGCTGCTGCCACCGCGATGGCGACCAGGAACACCGAGCCCGACGTGAGGAGCAACCGGGACCGCAGCCCACGGAACGCGGTCGCCATCACCGAGGCCAGCGCCGAGCGCGAGCCCCTCATCGCGCCTCGTCGGACAGCATGCTGGGCGGCGAGGACCGCGCGACGAACCGGAAGCTCAGAAAGACCACAAGCGCGACGAACAGCCCCGCCCCGAACGCGAGGCCCGCCACGAGCCCCAGTCTCGGCGTCGCGTCGAGCAGCAGCCCGAACTCGCCTGGGACTACCAGCGGGAGGACGTCGAGCAGTGCCCGGCACCCGATCCAGACGGCCACTCCGGCCACGACGATCACCGCTGTCCCGAGGACCGCAGCCTCGGCACGGTGGCTGCCCGCGACGTCGCCGACGCCGACGCCGACGACGCGGAGAGAGGCAGCCTCGCTTCGGCGCTCCCGTCGTTGCTCGGCGGTCGACGACACAAGGCTCACCGCGGCGATCAACAGCCCGAAGACCGCGATCAGTGCGTACAACGTGCTTCCGCGGGCCCTAGGGCCACGCTGAATGTCGGCCACGGCCTGCTCGACGGTGGTCTGACGCCCGACCGCCCCCGTCCCCCGTAAGTCATCCAGAACCTGAGCGGGCGTATCGGCCCGGGCGACAACGCGGGCCTGGGCGCCGGAGATCTGCCCACCCGCCCCCCGCAGCGCCGTGCCGAGGTCCAACAGGATCCCCGCCCGACCGAGCAGGGGAAGGGCAGCGGCCTGTCCGGTGACCTGGATCGGTCGAGCATCCCCGTCCGGCCCGTAGACCTGCGGGACGCCCCGAGATCGCTCCAAGCGCACCCCGGGAGCCACCAGCGCGGCTGGTAACACGTCGCGTTCCCACTCGAGAAGGAGATGCGAGCTGTATGCGTCGGTGACCGACAGGTCGAGGCCGCCTCGAGAAGCCACCGCTCGGAGGGCCCGGCTGGTCTCGGAAAGCGACAATCCACTGGTGCCAGCTGGAAGTAAGGCCATCCCCGCAAAGGTCATCTCGGTGACGCGGAACGACTGTCCGTTGCGGCTCACGCCCTGCACAGACACGCTCTGGACGGCGCAGCCGCGGGCGCATCCGGGAGCCGCCGCCGTGTGCCCGACGTAACCAGGCGCCACCAGCGGAGGACGTGTGCCCGGGTCGTCGGGGACCTGCAGGGTGTAGTTGTCGCCCTCGTCGGTGACGTATCGAACGGTGAACTGCAGCGGGGCGAACCCGTACGACGTCAACCTGCCCTCGATCCGCTGCACCTTGCGGGTCGGCCAGGCGCGGTCCACCGATTCAGCGGACAGCGTGACGGAGAACGTGTCTCCCTGGGCGGTCTGCACCGTCTCCGCCGGGGACAGGGCGTCGATCTCACTCCCGACGCTCGCCACGGGAGTCCCCTCGAAGTGCGAGCCGACGACGCGGTCCCATCGCGGAGTGTCGACGAAGACGGCTCGGCGGGAGCCGCCGGAAGGGTCGGGTGAGGCGGAGATCGCCATCAGCCACTCTCCAGACGGATCGGCCTCGTGCGAGGCGATGTAGGCCCGGAGCCCGCCCGCGGCTACAGCGAACGCCACTGGGCCACCGGTCTGCATCCGAGCCGTTTGGTCACGCCAGGTCTGCGAGCCCGCCCATGCGCTGACCGCGATGCCGGCCACCACAACGGCGGCCACCGCGAGGCGGATCGTTGCGACGCTGTCCGCCCTTCGGGTCAGCCGGCGCAGTGTCAGGAACCAGCCGAGTCTCCGGTTCAGCCTCGTCGACCCCATCGCGAGCCGCGAGACGAGCGCCACCGTCCATACCGCTATCTGCCCGGCGGCCAGACCGAGAAGCGCTGGGCTCAGAAAGCTCACCCAGTCTGCCCGGCGGACGCCCAGCTGGCGCGCCTGGTAGACCGAGACGCCTGCACCGATGAGCACCAGCAGGCTGAACAGCAGCGCCGCTGCTGAGGCATGGCGTGGCCGGTGCAGGGAGTCCAGCTTGGCTGACAGCGGGAGGCAGGTCGTCCGCCAACTCACCGTAGCTACCACCAGGGCGCCGGCCAGCAACACCACCGCTGCCGTGACCCACTCGTACCTCGACATCTGGAACGTGGTGCCGTCGCCCGCCCACCGGGACACGACAACACGGGCCAAGACGCCTCCCAGGACGACGCCAGTTGCGGCTGCGGCAAGCAGGATCACCAACGGTTCCGTGACAGCGGTGCGCAGCAGTCCGAGCCCATGCCTTCCTCTCAGCTGCGCAAGGGCGATCTCGAACCTACGGGCGCGTACCGAGACGGCTCCCTGTGCCGCGAGAGCGACGATGCCGAGCAACAGCAGTGCGGCGGCCGAACTCACGGAGACGTTCGTCGCCCGGCTGAAGCCCACGGCCACCACGCACCCGGCCACCGCGAGAACACCGATCGCAAACAGGGCGAGTGACTGCCCAGACCGAGCACGGACCGCTCGAAATGACACCATCGAGGCTCTCGCGCTACCAACCCGAGTGCCGTCGTCCGGCAGCTACCGGCTCGACGTCATCGATCAGCTCTCCCTCGTCGAGGGCGATGTGGCGGTCAGCGGCGGCGACAACGGCCGGATCGTGGCTGGCGACCACCACGATCGCCCCGCGGGCGGCCTCGGAATGCAGCAGGGACATCAGGTGGTCACGGTTGAGCTCGTCCAGCTCGCTGGTCGGCTCGTCAGCGAGCACCAGCTCGGCACCCACCGCGAAGGCGCGTGCGCAGGCGACCCGTTGCATCTGACCACCCGACAGCTCCTCCACCTGACGGTCCCCGAGGTCACCGATGTGGACCCGGGCCAGCTCGGTGTCGGCGCGCTCGTCGGCCTCCGCAGGAGGAAGCCCTCGGGCACGCAGCGCGATCGAGATGTTCTCCCGGGCCGACAGAATCGGCACCAGGCCGTAGACCTGCAGAATGAACGCGACCTCGGGTCGAGGGTCCCCGTCGCCCTGCCACAAAGGTTTACCGGCGTAAGCCGTCTCACCGTGCGTCGGCTGCAGCAGCCCACCAGCCACAGACAGCAGCGAGGTCTTGCCCGACCCCGAAGGCCCTCCCACTGCCGTCAGCTCACCCGCGCGGAACTGGACGGTCATCTGCTCGAGAATCTGCTGCCCGCCGATCACCAGCTCGACGCCGGTGAGATCGAGTGACCCCATCCCCGCCCTCCCTTACTCCGCCACATCGGACGGCCTGGTGAGCAGGACTCGGTCTCGACGTTCCGGCTCCACTCGTACCAGCGTTCCCGGCGGCCACTCCCGTGCCACATCGGCCGGCAGGTGCAGGACGCCGTCCTTGCCGACGACGACATATTCGGCCCCGTCGCGGCCCTCGGAACCGACCCGACCGCCGAGCATCCGGATCGTCCTCGGGAACGTTTGGGCAACCTCGGGCTGATGCGTGACCACCAAAATGGTGGTGCCGAAGTCGTCGCCAAGCCGGTGAATCAGGCGCAACAC
>JACCZI010000271.1 GCA_013696015.1 Nocardioidaceae bacterium | reverse complement strand
GAGACCCCCGCAGCCAGCGGCTCGAGCGACACGCCGGGAGGCGCCACCAAGGGTGACGGCGGCACCGACGGTGGCGGCACGGTCGTCGGCCCGGCCGCGGACGTCCCCGTCGGCGGCGGCACGATCTATGAGGACCCGCAGGTGGTCGTGACTCAGCCGATGAAGGGTGACTTCAAGGCGTTCTCGTCGATCTGTACTCACAGCGGATGCCCCGTCGCGGCTGTGACCGAGACGATCAACTGCAACTGCCACGGCAGCATGTATTCGATCGAGGACGGCTCGGTGCTCGGTGGCCCGGCGCCGAACCCGCTGCCTGCGATGGAGGTCAGTGTCGACGGCTCGGATCTGGTCGTCGCCTGAGCGGACGTGCCGCCGACTCCCGCCACATCTCGTCCCGGCGGCAGCGGCGACGGTCCAGTCGACGGTCCAGGAGCCGCCGGGCCTCGTCGTGACGGCCGGCCGCCAGCAGCGCGCCGATGCGCGTGTCCTCCACGACCTCCCGCTGCGCATCGCTGCCTCCACAGCGCCACAGCGACGCGCCCAGACGAGCCAGCCCGTCGGCGGACTGCGAAGCCTGACCCTCGACCATCAGGAGCAGGGCGGCGGCCAGCGGAGCGACCACCTCGACCAGCGTCGGGTCCGGTGAGCCCAGGCACCAGCGGTGGAGCCGTCGTAGCAGGTCGGTGTCCCCGGCGGCGCACGCCGAGATGGCGGCGTGCATCGCCATGAACGGTGTCCGCGGGGTCTCCAGGTCCTGCACGGGAGCCTCGGCCAGCAGCCGGTCCGCCTCAGGCACCGCGCTAGCACCGGGGGTCAGCGCCCACTTCCATAGCAGGGGCGCGGCGTCGACGATTGCCCGGCAGCCGCTGACGGCGGGTGGGGCAAGCTGGGAGTCGAAGCGCTGGCGGACCGCCGCCAGGTCGCACTGGGCCAGCTCGTGCAACGCGGCGTGCCACGCGAAGTGTGTGCAGTTCTCGACCGACGCGCCGCGGCTCGCGATCCAGCCGTCGAGCCAGGCAAGGCCTGCGGCGTGGTCACCGGTCTCGTAGTGCACGTGGGCGCGGGCGTGGACGGAGTGGCCGGCACCGGGTTCCTCGCGCAGGGACAGGCACGCGAGGTCGTACGCCTCGTCGAACCGCCGCTGTTCCTGCCGTACGAACGCCAGCAGCCCGCGATACCACCAGTCGCTGCCGTACGCGGGCCGGCACCGCTCCACCACCTGCCAGGCCTGTGACGGAACGGTCGTGACGCCCGCGAACGCGATGGTCGGGATCGCGACGCTCAGCAGCAGCGCGTCCCGGGGATGGGCGTCGAGGTGTCGCAGCAGAGGCCCGCTGTCCCCCTCAAGGTGTGAGAGCACAGCGTGCACGTGAGATCGCTCCCGGTCTGTCGCCCGGGCGGCGTGTCGGCGGGCGCTGACCACCCGCGCGGGCAGGTCGACCGGCGCGCAGTATTCGTGTCCCAGCAGCGCCAGCGCCGCATGGCCGAGGGCGAAGCCGGGATCGCGGTCGACCGCCGCCGCGATCATGGCGAATGCACCGCGTTGCACCGACAGCAGCGCCTGGACCCCGCGGTTGTAGTCGGCGGCGGCGTCAGCCGACGTCGTCAGCGGCAGGTCGTAGAGGTCCGAGGGCAGCGGGGCGCCGGCACGGGGGAGGAGCATGTCCGGCTCACCGACGTCCTGGACGGCAATCCATTCGCACGGGTCGAGTGTGCCGCATCCGTCGTCCGCTCCGGCACAAACCGGTGCGCTGGCGCCCGGCTGTCCTCGCCGGCTCGTAGGCTGGAGACCGTGGCGGATCCTGCGACCTACCGGCCGGCGCCTGGCGCCATCCCGGACGCGCCGGGCGTCTACCGCTTCCGCGACGCGCACGGCACGGTCATCTACGTCGGCAAGGCCACGTCTCTGCGCAGCCGGCTGTCCTCGTACTTCCAGGACGTCTCCCACCTGCACTCCCGCACCCAGACGATGGTGACGACCGCCGCGAAGGTGGACTGGACGGTTGTCTCCAACGAGGTCGAGGCACTGCAGCTGGAGTACACCTGGATCAAGCAGTTCGACCCCCGGTTCAACGTCAAGTACCGCGACGACAAGTCCTACCCGTGGCTGGCCGTCACCCTCGACGAGGAGTTTCCCCGCGTTATGGTCGGCCGAGGACCCAAACGCAAAGGCGTGCGCTATTTCGGCCCCTACAGCCACGCCTGGGCGATCCGGGAGACCGTCGACCTGCTGCTGCGCGTCTTCCCGATGCGCTCCTGCTCCGCCGGTGTCTTCAAACGGTCCGCGCAGATCGGGCGGCCGTGCCTGCTCGGCTACATCGGCAAGTGCAGCGCCCCCTGCGTCGGCCGGGTCGACGCCGAGGAGCACCGGGAGATCGTCGACGACTTCTGCGACTTCATGGCCGGTCAGACCACGACGTACGTCAAGCGCCTCGAGCGCGAGATGCGGGCGGCGTCGCGCGAGCTGGAGTTCGAGCGGGCCGCCCGGATCCGCGACGACCTCGGCGCCCTCGACCGGGCCATGGCCAAGAACGCGGTCGTGCTGGCAGACGGCACTGACGCCGACGTGCTGGCGGTGGCCGAGGACCCGCTCGAGGTGGCCGTGCAGATCTTCTCCGTCCGAGGCGGGCGCATCCGCGGCCAGCGGGGCTGGGTGGCCGACAAGATGGACGACGCCGGGACCGGTGACCTGGTGGAGCGGGCGCTGCTGAAGCTGTACGACGACGAGAGCCGCGATGTGATCCCCCGAGAGGTGCTGGTGCCGGCGCTGCCGGCGGACGCCGAGGCGTTGGCCACCTGGCTCGAGGAGCGGCGCGGCGGGCGGGTGTCGATCCGCATCCCGCAGCGTGGCGACAAACGGTCTCTGCTGGAGACCGTCGCTCGCAACGCCGGCCAGTCACTGGCGACCCACAAGACTCGACGGGCCAGTGACCTCACGACGCGGAACCGGGCGTTGGAGGAGATCCAGGACGCGCTGGGTCTGAAGGAGGCTCCGCTGCGGATCGAGTGCTACGACGTGTCCAACTTGCACGGCACGGAGGTTGTGGCCTCCATGGTGGTCTTCGAGGACGGGTTGCCCCGGAAGGGCGAGTACCGCCGCTTCGTGATCCGGGGCGTCGATGGTCAGAACGACGTCGCCGCGATGCGCGAGGTGATCACCCGGCGTTTCCGCCGCATGCTCGACGACCGGGCGCGCAACGTCGGGGCCGCCGACGACATCTCGACCGAGCGGCCGCTGCTCGTCGACCCGGAGACCGGGCGGCCGCACAAGTTCGCGTACGCGCCCGGGCTCGTCGTGGTCGACGGAGGCCCGGCGCAGGTTGCGGCGGCGGCGCAGGCGCTCACAGCGCTCGGCATCGACGACGTACCGGTCTGCGGGCTGGCGAAGCGGCTTGAGGAGGTCTGGCTGCCGGGCGGGCCCGACCCGGTCATCCTGGCGCGCACCAGCGAAGGCCTCTACCTGTTGCAGCGCATCCGAGACGAGGCACATCGCTTTGCGATCACCCACCATCGAGGCCGTCGCTCGAAGTCGATGGTCGAGAGCATCCTCGACGAGGTGCCCGGACTCGGCGAGGTACGTCGCCGGACGCTGCTCAGGCACTTCGGGTCGCTCAAGCGGCTGCGAGCAGCCACCGCTGACGACCTCGCCGCCGTCCCCGGGGTGGGGCACCGCACCGCCGAGGCGATCGTGACAGCGCTGGCGGCCTCCATCCCGCGCAGCGGCACCGCAGCCGCGGTCAACACCGCCACCGGTGAGATCCTCGACGACGAGCCGTCCGAGCACGCTGTGGGAGCGGCCCCGTGAGCGAAGACGTCGAAGACGTCACTCTCGACGTCGATGGCACCGGCGCTGCCGTGGGTGACCTGGTCCTGGTGACCGGGATGACCGGCGCCGGGCGCAGCACCGCGGCAAAGGCGCTGGAGGACCTCGGGTGGTTCGTCGTCGACAACCTGCCGCCCCAGCTGCTCAGCTCCGTCGTCCACCTCGTGGGGCGCGCTGACGACGGGGAGAGCACCCGCCTGGCGGTCGTCGTCGACGCCCGGTCCCGCTGGTTCTTCACCGAGCTCACCGGCGCCCTGGACCGGTTGCGGAAGTCCGGCCTGACGCCGTCGGTCCTGTTCCTCGAAGCGTCCGACGACGTACTGGTACGGCGGCAGGAGGCCGCCCGCCGCCCGCATCCACTGCAGCAGGGCGGCCGCCTGCTCGACGGCATCCATCAGGAACGTGAGGTGCTCGCCGAGCTGCGCGGTGACGCCGACGTGCTGATCGACACCACGAGCATCAACGTGCACCAGCTCGGCGCCAAGATCACCACCGCCTTCGGTGACCCGAGCAGCCGCACCTTGCGGGCGACCGTGGTGTCGTTCGGGTTCAAGTACGGCATCCCCGTCGACGCCGACCTGGTCGCCGACATGCGGTTCCTCCCCAACCCGTTCTGGGTGCCGGAGCTGCGTCCGCTGAGCGGGCTCGACGAGGCCGTGCGGTGCTATGTCCGTGAGCACCCCGACGCGGTCGCCTTCCTCGACAGCTACGAGCAGCTGCTGCAGACGCTCACCGGTGGCTTCGTCCGCGAGGGCAAGCGGTTCCTGACGATCGCGATCGGCTGCACCGGAGGCAAGCACCGCAGCGTCACGATGGCGGAGGCGCTGGGGGAGCGACTGCGCGGCCACGGGGTGGCGACCCTGGTCATGCACCGCGACCTGGGCCGCGAGTGACCGCCCGGCAGGGAGCTGACGGGCTGTCCCGAGTCCGCACGGTAGCCCTGGGCGGCGGGCACGGTCTCGCCGCGTCACTGGCGGCGCTGCGTCGTGTCACCGCTGAGCTGACCGCCGTGGTCACGGTCGCCGACAACGGCGGTTCGTCCGGACGACTGCGCGATGAGCTGGGCGTCCTGCCCCCCGGTGACCTGCGGGAAGCCCTGGCGGCTCTGTGCGGTGATGACGACTGGGGGCGCACCTGGGCCAGGGTGCTGCAGCACCGCTTCCGCAGCGCCGGCCAGCTGCACGACCACGCTGTCGGCAACCTGCTCATCGTTGCGCTCTGGGAGCTGCTCGGTGAGCCCGTCGACGGGCTCGACTGGGTGGCCCGATTGCTGGGGGCGCACGGGCGGGTGCTGCCGATGAGCGCGGTCCCGCTCGACATCACCGCTCTGGTCCGCTCTCGGACCGACGACTCACCGCCCCGCGAGGTGCGCGGCCAGGTCGAAGTGGCGACGACCTCCGGCGAGGTCCTGGGGGTGTCGCTCGACCCATCCGACCCGCCCGCTTGTCCTGAGGCGGTCGCCGCGGTGAACGCGGCAGACTGGGTGGTGCTCGGGCCAGGATCCTGGTTCACCAGCGTCATCCCACACCTGCTGGTACCAGGCCTTTTCGCTGCCCTGCACCAGACTCGGGCGCGGCGACTGGTGGTGCTGAACCTCGCACCGCAGCCGGGTGAGACGGAAGGTTTCTCGCCCGACGCCCATCTCGAGGTGCTGGCGGAACACGCACCGGAGCTGCGCATCGACGTCGTCCTCGCCGACGCCAGTCACGTGGCCGACGCCGCGGCCCTCGAAACAACTGCGGCGGCGCTCGGGGCACGCCTCGTGATGGCGGACGTCGCCGCCGACGACGGGGCCGCGCGGCACGACCCGGCGCGCCTGGCGACCGCCTACCGGCAGATCCTGGTCTGAGCCGACCGGGGGCGTGTCGCCGGCGTACGTCACGGTCATGTCACGGGCATAGAGTGTGCGCCGGCACGAGGCGACGGCGCCTCGCAGAACTCCGGACGAGACGGGGCAGGATCGATCGCATGGCCATGACGGCACAGGTGAAAGCCGAACTCGCGGCCACTCCGGTGACCAAGTCATGCGACCGCAAGGCCGAGGTCTCCACGATGCTGCGGTTCGCCGGCGGGTTGCACATCGTCGGGGGTCGCATCGTCGTCGAAGCCGAGCTTGACACCGGCGCGGCGGCCCGTCGCCTGCGCAAGGACCTCGCGGAGGTGTACGGGCAGGACAGCGAGATTGTCGTGGTCTCCGGCAGCGGCCTGAAGTCTGGGACCCGCTACGTGGTGCGGGTGGTCAAGGACGGGGAGGCGCTGGCCCGCCAGACCGGGCTCATCGACGGCCGCGGCCGGCCGGTGCGTGGCCTCCCGCCCCAGGTCGTCTCGGGCGCCGCCTGTGACTCCGTCGCCGCCTGGCGGGGGGCGTTCCTGGCGCACGGCTCCCTGACCGAGCCGGGTCGCTCGTCGGCGCTGGAGGTGACCTGCCCGGGCCCGGAGGCTGCCCTGGCGTTGGTGGGCGCCGCCCGGCGGCTCTCGATCCATGCCAAGGCACGCGAGGTGCGTGGTGTCGACCGGGTCGTGATCCGCGACGGTGAGGCCATCGGCGCGTTGCTTACGCGTCTCGGTGCCCATGAGTCGCTGATGGCGTGGGAGGAGCGCCGGATGCGGCGCGAGGTGCGCGCCACGGCGAACCGGCTCGCGAACTTCGACGACGCCAACCTGCGCCGGTCCGCCCGAGCGGCGGTCGCGGCCGGAGCTCGGGTCGAGCGTGCGCTGGAGATCCTCGACGCCGAGGTGCCCGACCACCTGCGGATGGCGGGCGACCTGCGGGTCGAGCACAAGCAGGCGAGTCTCGAGGAGCTCGGTCACCTGCACGACCCGCCGTTGACGAAGGACGCGATCGCCGGCCGCATCCGCCGGCTGCTGGCGATGGCCGACAAGCGCGCCGCGGACCTCGGGATCCCCGACACCGAGGCCAGCCTGTCGCCGGACATGCTGGCCGAGGGCTGACGGTTGTCGGCGGCGAGTGATGAGCGCGGATCGGTGGGCGGTCGTGGATGCGTACCTCACCGACACCTTGCTGCCCGCCGACCCCGTCCTCGACGACATCCTGGCTGAGAGCGCCGCGGCGGGGCTGCCCGACATCCAGGTGAGCGCGCCCCAAGGCGCCCTCCTGCATCTCCTCGCCCGGCTGCAGGGTGCGCGCACCATCTTGGAGGTGGGAACGCTCGGTGGCTACAGCACGATCTGGCTGGCGCGGGCCCTGCCCGACGGCGGGCGGCTGGTAACGCTCGAATCGGAGGTCCGCCACGCCGAGGTCGCCCGGGCCAACGTCGACCGAGCCGGGCTGGGGGACATCGTCGACGTCCGGGTCGGACCGGCCATGGACCTGCTGCCGTCGCTCGCAACGGATCCCGCGACGCCGTTCGACCTGGTCTTCATCGACGCGGACAAGCCCAACAACCCCCATTACTTCGCCTGGGCGCGGCAGCTCACCCGCCCTGGGAGCCTGATCATCGTCGACAACGTCGTACGCGACGGGGCCGTGGCGGATTCCGACAGCGACGATGCCGGAGTCCAAGGAACGCGCCAGCTACTGGCGTCGATCGGGTCCGATCCGGCCGTGACCGGTACCGCCATCCAGACGGTGGGGGTCAAGGGGTATGACGGCTTCGCGATCGTCGTCGTCAGCTCCTGAGCCGGTGTCAGCGCGGGGCTGCGGACCTGACGCGTCCACCGACAGCGGCGGGCGGGGGACAGTGGTCGGGGGAGCCGATAGGCTCACTGCCCGTCTGCCCTGTCACCCCGGAGGAGCTCGATCGTGACCGTCCGCGTCGGCATCAACGGCTTCGGCCGCATCGGCCGCAACTTCTACCGCGCCGTCCTCGCCTCGGGCGCCGACATCGAGGTTGTGGGCGTCAACGACCTCACCGACAACGCCAGCCTGGCACACCTTTTGAAGTACGACTCGATCCTGGGCCGGCTGGCCGAGGGCGTCGATGTGACCGGGGACGCCATCACTGTCGGCGGCCGTCGGATGGCCGCCCTCGAGGAGCGCAACCCGGCCGACCTGCCGTGGAAGGAACTCGGCGCCGACGTGGTGGTGGAGTCCACCGGACTGTTTACCGACGCCACCAAGGCCCGCGCCCACGTCGAGGCGGGCGCTGCGAAGGTGATCATCTCGGCGCCGGCGAGCAACGAGGACGTCACCGTCGTGATGGGAGTCAACGACGAGACGTACGACCCGTCGTCGCACACCATCATCTCCAACGCGTCGTGCACGACCAACTGCCTCGCCCCGATGGCAAAGGTGCTCAACGACGGTCTCGGCATCGACCGAGGCCTGATGACGACGATCCACGCATACACCGCGGACCAGAACCTGCAGGACGGTCCGCACAAGGACCTGCGCCGGGCGCGGGCGGCCGGCATCAACCTCGTCCCCACGTCCACCGGCGCCGCCAAGGCGATCGGTCTCGTGCTGCCGGAGCTCAAGGGGAAGCTGGACGGGTACGCGCTGCGAGTGCCAGTCCCGACGGGGTCCGCGACGGACCTGACCTTCGTTGCGTCGCGTGAGACCAGCGTCGACGAGGTCAACTCGCTGGTGCGGGCCGCCGCCGAGGGCGCACTGACCGGCATCCTGCGTTACACCGAGGATCCGATCGTCTCCTCCGACATCGTCACCGACCCTGCCTCGTGCATCTTCGACGCCGGTCTGACCAAGGTGATCGGCGACACCGTCAAGGTCGTCGGCTGGTACGACAACGAGTGGGGTTACAGCAACCGCCTGGTCGACCTCGTCGTCCTCCTCGGCCGCACCCTCTGACGCGAGCGATCGAGGTTGTCCCTATCCCATGTTCACCTGGGAAAGCGACACTCCCAATGGGTTCGAACCCATTGGGAGTGCCCCTCAGCTCTTGGAAGTAGCCGGGCTCACACCGCCCCCGCTCGACCGGAGCCATCGGCGAGGATGAGGCGCACGTGAGGACGATCGAGGACCTCGGTGAGCTGCGCGGCCGCCGCGTCCTGCTGCGCAGCGACCTCAATGTGCCCCTGGACGGCGACCGCATCAGCGACGACGGGCGGATCCGCGCCAGCGTCGGGACGTTGCAGCGGCTGCGCGACGCCGGCGCGCGGGTGGTCGTGATCGCTCACCTCGGCCGGCCTCAGGGTGCCCCCGACCCTTCCTACAGCCTGGCCCCTGTCGCGAACCGGCTGGGCGAGCTGGTCGGCACCCCCGTGCCGCTGGCGTCCGACACCGTCGGCGAGTCCGCGACCGCCACGGTGGCCGGCCTGGGCGACGGCG
>JACCZI010000272.1 GCA_013696015.1 Nocardioidaceae bacterium | reverse complement strand
TCGTTGGACAGTCCGAAACCGACGACGCCACGACCGGTGTACTGGGCCGCCAGTCGTGCCAGCGTCCGGGCGTCCAGCGGATGCCGGGTGCGGTTGGCGGCGATGACGACGCCGACGCCGATGCCCGCGCTTACAGCGGCTGCGTGCGCAGCATCGAGCACCAGCTCGGTGAAGGCCGTGACGCCGTCGAATCGGGCGGCGTACCCCGACGGGTCGACCTGGATCTCCATCCACCCCGAGCCGTCCGCGCGGTCGTCGAGGGCGGCCTCCAGCAACAGCCGTCGCACGTCCTGCTCGGTCCGCAGCACCGACCGGGCGATGTCGTACAACCGCTGGAAGCGGAACCATCCCTTCTCGTCGGCTGCCGACAGATGCGGCGGCCACTCCTCCGCGAGCGCCGGAGGCAGCCGCAGCCCCTCGCGGTCCGCCAGCTCGACCAGCGTTGCGTGCCGCATGGACCCGGTGAAGTGCAGATGCAGGTGCGCCTTGGGCAGGGCCTGCAGCGACCGCACGGGTGCCACCGAGCCGAGCCGGGTCAGGGCCGCTGCCCAGGACCTCGGGCGAACAGCCGCTGCAGCCGCTGCACGCCTTCAACCAGGTCCTCGTCGGCCAAGGCGTACGACAGGCGCAGGTAACCGGGAGTGCCGAACGCCTCGCCGGGGACCACCGCGACGTCCGCCTGCTCGAGGATCGTGGTCGCCAGCTCGCTCGACGTGGTCGGCCGGTCGGCTCCGACGTCACGGTCGAGCAACGCCTGCACCGACGGGTAGACGTAGAACGCACCGGCCGGCCTGGGGCAGCGAACTCCGTGGATCGCGTTGAGCCCGGCGACGATCGTGGCGCGGCGCCGGTCGAAGGCGTCGCGCATGGCGGCTACGCAGTCGAGGTCACCGCCGACGGCAGCCAGCGCCGCCCGCTGGGCCACGTTGCAGACGTTGGAGGTGGCGTGCGACTGGAGGTTGGTGGCGGCCTTGACCACATCGGCGGGCCCGAGCAGCCAGCCCACCCGCCAGCCGGTCATCGCGTAGGTCTTGGCCACTCCGTTGAGCACCACGCAGCGCTCGGCAAGCTCGGGCACTGCCACGGGCAGCGACACCGCGCGCACCCCGTCGTACGTGAGGTGTTCGTAGATCTCGTCGGTGACGACCCACAGGTCGTGCTCGAGCGCCCATCTCCCGATCGCGCGCACCTGTTCGGGCGGGTAGACCGCGCCGGTCGGGTTCGACGGCGAGCAGAACAGCAGCACCTTGGTGCGAGGGGTCCGGGCGGCCTCGAGCTGCTCGACGGTGACGAGGTACGACTGCGTCTCGTCGGCCACCACCTCGACCGGCACGCCACCGGCCAACCGGACCACCTCGGGGTAGGTCGTCCAGTACGGCGCCGGCAAGAGCACCTCGTCACCGGGGTCGAGCAGGGTCGCGAACGTCTCGTACGCCGCCTGCTTTCCGCCGTTGGTCACCAGGACCTGATCCGCCGCGATGCCGTAGCCGGAGTCGCGCATCGTCTTGCTCACGATCGCGGTCTTCAGCTCCGGCAGCCCACCGGTGGGGGTGTAGCGGTGGTTGCGTGAGTCGTGGCAGGCCTCCGCCGCCGCCCGTACGATGTGGTCCGGGGTGGGGAAGTCCGGCTCGCCGGCGCCGAACCCGATCACCGGGCGCCCGGCCGCCTTGAGCGCCTTCGCCTGGGCGTCCACCGCCAGCGTCGCCGACTCCGTGATCTCGGCGACGCGGCTGGACACCCGCGGATGCGCCCCGGGCGAGGTGCGGGTAGCCGACGGGGAAGGCGCACTCATGCGACCCATCGTGCCGCACGGTGTGATGGTGGCTCACGTCACGGTGCGCGGGAGCCGGTAGACCCGCCGCGACCCGATCTCGCGAACCCGTTCCATTTGGTAACGACCAGGCTCGCGGGCGGTGCGGTAACGCGGGCGTTCGACCGCGACGGCGGGACGCCGTACACTCGGCTACTCGGGTGGAACGTCACCCTGCGGCGTCATGCCCTCGAGCCGGTCGTGCCGCGCGGGTCCGCTCCGCACAGGGCAGTAGCTCAACTGGCAGAGCATCGGTCTCCAAAACCGAAGGCTGGGGGTTCGAGTCCCTCCTGCCCTGCGAGGCCAGCACCACACGACACGAGACCGAGGCAGGTGGTACCGGTGAGCGAGACCCGCTCAACCACCCCGGAGCGACGCAGTGAACGCACTCGCCGAACCCCTCCGGCAACGTTCTATCGCCAGGTGATAGCCGAGCTGCGCAAGGTCGTCTACCCGACTCAGCAGCAGGTCGTGACGTACTTCGTCGTGGTGCTCGTCTTCGTCTTGGTGATGATGACGATCGTGTCCACGCTCGACTTCGCCTTCGGCAAGACGATGTTCGCGATTTTCGGCTGACCTGACAGATGATTCCCTCATGAAGGTGATGTAACCCGTGTCCCAGTCGTACAACGAGGCCGGCACCGACCTGCTCCGCACCAGTGCTCCCGAGGGCGGGTCGGACCTTGAGCAGGACGTCGAGGTGGCCACGGTCATCGCAGGCCTCGACGCCGCCGCGGACGAGACCGAGGCGGAGGAGTCCGACGAGCTCGACATGCCGTCCTCCGACGAGGCAGCGGCCGATGGTGACGCTGCCCCGGAAGACGAGCCGGCAGACGTCCCCGCGGCCGCGGATGCTCTTGGCGCCGCTGCCATCGACGATGTTGCGCCATGGGGGGGAAGCGAGCTGGCGACGTACGGGTCCACCACACCTGTGCCCGAGCCGGACACCGAGCCCGTGACGGTCACCGATCCCGAGGCCGATGCCCTGGTCTCCGACGCTGACGACGACATCGCGGCAGCCATCGACGCCACTAGCGACGTGGCCGAGGAGCTGGCCGCACAGGAATCGGGTGAGGACGTCGTTGCGGCCGCGCCGGAAGCGGACGCACTGGCGGAGTTCCGCGAGCGGCTCCACAACGATGTCGGCGACTGGTATGTCGTGCACACCTACTCCGGCATGGAGAACCGGGTGAAGGCCAACCTCGAGAACCGGATCTCCTCGCTCAACATGGAGGACTTCATCTTCCAGGTTGTGGTGCCGACCGAGGAGGTGGCCGAGATCAAGAGCGGCCAGCGCAAGATGGTGCGGCGCACGGTGCTGCCCGGCTACGTGCTCGTGCGCATGGACCTCACCGACCAGTCGTGGGCGGCGGTACGCCACACCCCGTCGGTCACTGGCTTCGTCGGCCACTCCCACCAGCCGGTTCCGCTGAGCCTCGACGAGGTAGAAAGCATGCTGGCGCCCGCCGTGGAGGCCCAGGTCGCGGCCGCGACGCAGACACCGGACCGCCAGAAGAAGGCGGCCAAGGTCGAGTTCACCGACTTCGTGAGCGGCGACTCCGTCATGGTCGTGGACGGCCCGTTCGCCACGTTGCATGCCACGATCACCGAGATCAACGTCGATGCGCAGCGGGTCAAGGCCCTCGTCGAGATCTTCGGCCGGGAGACGCCGGTCGACCTGCTTTTCGACCAGATCGAAAAGGTCTGAGCTCTCCCGAACACCTCACCGTACGATTCGTACGCACCGATCAAGGACTGACACACCATGCCCTCGAAGAAGAAGATCGCCGCGCTCGTCAAGGTCCAGCTCCAGGCCGGCGCGGCGACACCCGCACCGCCGGTCGGCACCGCGCTCGGCCCTCACGGGGTCAACATCATGGAGTTCTGCAAGGCGTACAACGCCACGACAGAGCCGATGCGCGGCAACGTCATTCCCGTCGAGATCACGATCTACGAGGACCGGACGTTCAGCTTCATCACCAAGACCCCGCCGGCCGCTGAGCTG
Organism: Nocardioidaceae bacterium; assembly: GCA_013696015.1. Lineage (GTDB taxonomy): Bacteria > Actinomycetota > Actinomycetes > Propionibacteriales > Nocardioidaceae > JACCYJ01. The sequence goes on along the minus strand of JACCZI010000272.1, from coordinate 6,281 downwards.
ATCAAGAAGGCGGCCGGGCTGACCAAGGGCTCCTCGGTCCCGCACACCGACAAGGTGGGACGGTTGACCCGTGACCAGGTCCGCGAGATCGCCGACACCAAGCTTCCCGATCTCAACGCCAACGACATTGACGCCGCCATGAAGATCGTGGCGGGAACCGCCCGGTCGATGGGCGTCACCGTCGAGCAGTAGTACGAAGGAGTCGAACCAGACATGCAGCGAAGCAAGAGCTACCGCGCGGTGGCGGACACGATCGACAAGGATGCTCTCTACTCCCCGAGCCAGGCCATCAAGCTGGCGAAGCAGTCGGTGACCGGGTCCTTCGACCCGACGGTCGACGTCGCCATGCGGCTCGGAGTGGACCCCCGCAAGGCCGACCAGATGGTGCGCGGCACGGTGAACCTGCCTCACGGGACGGGCAAGACGGCACGGGTCGTGGTCTTCGCGACCGGAGATCGCGCGGAGGAGGCCCGCTCGGCCGGCGCCGACCATGTGGGTGCCGACGACCTCGTGGAGCGGATCTCTGGCGGCTGGCTCGACTTCGACGCGGTGGTCGCGACGCCGGACATGATGGGCAAGGTCGGTCGGCTGGGTCGAGTGCTCGGGCCTCGCGGCCTGATGCCGAACCCCAAGACCGGCACCGTGACGCCGGACGTGGCCAAGGCGGTCTCGGACATCAAAGGCGGCAAGATCGAGTTCCGCGTCGACCGGCACGCCAACCTGCACTTCATCATCGGCAAGGCGTCCTTCGCCGAGAGCTCGCTGGTCGAGAACTATGCAGCGGCTCTGGACGAGGTCATGCGGCTCAAGCCGTCCAGCTCCAAAGGCCGGTACCTCCGGAAGGTCACGCTGTCCACGACAATGGGACCGGGGGTCCCGGTGGACCCGAACCGCACCCGGAACCTTGTTGGAGCGGACGAAGCCTGATCCGTGGGCGGGATCGTCACCGCAAAACTGTCTACGGACTGTGCTCGAGCGCCTACACTTTGTTGTAGGAGTGTCCGTCGCCACGACTGTGAAGGACCAACCATGAAGTTGCGCCGCAGCCTTGCCGTCCTGGCCGCCGCACCCCTGTTGATGCTGGCCGGCTGCGGGGGGGACTCCAACGACCTTGTCGCGGAGACGACGCCGTCGTCCGGGCCGAGCGCTGGTGACAGCACCGGTGCCGGCACCGGGGACAGCGGGGGTGACAGCGGGGCGGCGCTGACCCAGGACACCTTCGCCAGTGCGGTGTTGAAGGCCACCCGCCAGGCCAAGACAGCGCACCTCTCGGCGTCTATCAGCGCCGCCGGACAGCAGCTGACGATGGACGGTGACGTCGAGGTCGGCGACGACCCGGCCGACTACGCCGCCGACATCACGCTGTCCGTGCCGTCGCTCGGGGACGCGCTGCACATGGTGCTGGTCGACGAGGTCATCTACATGAACCTTGGTGCGTTGACGCAGGACAAGTTCGTGAAGATCGAAAGCGGCAGGGAGTCGCCCTTCGGCGATCTGTCCCAGCTGACGGCATCGGCAGATCCGGCTGCCGGCATCAAGGCGCTGGAGGACGGTGTGACGGCGTTCGAGAAGCGTGGCACCGAGCAGATCGACGGTGTCGAGACCACCCACTACCGCGTGACCGTCGACACCCAACGCGTCCTGAAGGCGCAGGGCATGGCCGACCTGTACGCCGGCGGCGCCGGGGGCGGCCCGCAGCTGCCGGCGACCCTCGACTACGACCTGTGGATCGGGCGCGACAACCTGTTGCGCCGCACGCAGTTCGCGATGGGTCAGGACTTCACCATGCTGGTCGACACCACGGCCTGGGGTGAGTCGGTGAACGTCTCCGCGCCCCCGCCGAATCAGGTCAGCAAGGCTGACCCGTTCGCAGGTATTCCCACCGGCTGACGCGACTCCCGTCGCGCCGCGAGTGGCGCAGTTTCGTCGGCGTGAACGCGGTCGGATGACCACGTTGCGCTACTCGGGACGTGCGGTGGAGCTCACAGCGGAGCCAGACCGGCGATTTGGCGCAACCAGACGGCTCGCGTACGCTGGTGCGCAGCCGAAGACCGCTGGTTGTCGCGCCCGACAGGTCGTGACCGAAGGCCCCAATATCAGGGGCGGCCCGCGCAGGAGAACGCCGCCGGTCATGTCCTCGAGACATGGCACGCCCCGTGCGCCTGCGCCGGGGCGTTTCGTTGGTGACGGGTCGCGCGGTGACCATCGACTGCACGACCGAGGAGATTCATGGCGCGCTCGGACAAGGCCGCCGCCGTCGACGAGCTCGAGGCGGAGTTCCGTAGCTCCACCGGCGTCGTGCTCACCGAATACCGCGGTCTCACCGTCTCGCAGCTGAAACAGCTGCGGCGCCTTCTCGGCGAGAACGCGACGTACACCATCGTGAAGAACACGCTGACCAAGATCGCAGCCGACCGAGCTGGAGTGCCGGGCTTCGACGGTCTCCTCAGCGGCCCGTCGGCGATCGCCTTCATCAAGGGCGACGCTGTCGAGACGGCCAAGGGGCTGCGGGACTTCTCCCGGACGAACCCACCACTGGTCATCAAGGGCGGCTACCTCGAGGGCGCGTCGCTGAGCCCGACACAGGTGAACGCGTTCGCCGACCTCGAGTCACGCGAGGTCCTGCTCGCCATGCTTGCCGGCGCGATGCTGGCGTCGCTGCAGAACGCCGCTGCACTCTTCAACGCCCCATTGACCCAGGCGGCTCGCGCCCTGGGCGCGCTGCAAGCCCAGCACGAGCAGCACCAGACCACCCCGTAGCCGCACTTCAGCAGGAAGGACCGCCACCATGGCGAAGCTCAGCACAGACGACCTGCTCGACGCGTTCAAGGAGATGACTCTCCTCGAGCTCAGCGAGTTCGTGAAGCAGTTCGAGGACGCCTTCGGAGTCACCGCCTCGGCGCCGGTCATGCAGGTACCGGCCGGAACCCCGCCGGGTGGTGGCGACGCCGCGGCGGTCGAGGAGGAGAAGGACGAGTTCGACGTCGTCCTCGACTCGATCGGTGACAAGAAGATCCAGGTCATCAAGGAGGTCCGTACGCTCACCAGTCTGGGTCTCAAGGAGGCCAAGGACCTGGTCGAGGCCGCGCCCAAGCCGGTGCTCGAGCGCGTCAACAAGGAGACTGCAGACAAGGCCAAGGAGACCCTGGAGTCCGCTGGCGCATCTGTCAGCGTCACCTAGGCGTACGGCTCGATCACTCACCGCGCCTGCTTGACGTGAGCGGACTTCCCCGCCATGCTGCCCCCTGCCTTGAACGCAGGTGGCCGCGTAGGCTACGCTGAGCCCTCGCGCTGCCTTCCATCACCTCATGCCCGTCGACCGGGGCGATGTGGCGTGCGCCGGACCTCCTGGTCCTGAGACGACTGAAGTTTGCGAGCCCTTGGAAGGAACCCCCACTTGGCCGCCTCGCGCACCGCCGCCCGCACTACCTCTGCCGCACTCAGCCCCCGCCGCATCTCGTTCGCCAAGATCGCCGAACCGCTCGAAGTTCCCGAGCTGTTGTCACTCCAGACGGACAGCTTCAACTGGCTCATCGGAGCCGATGCCTGGCGCGTCCGGGTAGACGACGACCTGGCCGCCGGTCGCGAGGACGTCTCGCGCAAGTCCGGGCTCGAGGAGATCTTCGAGGAGATCTCGCCGATCGAGGACTTCTCAGGGACGATGTCCCTCTCCTTCGCCGCACCGCGCTTCGAACCACCGAAGCACTCCGTCGAGGACTGCAAGGAACGCGACGTCACCTACGCCGCCCCGCTGTTCGTCACTGCCGAGTTCATGAACAACGAGACCGGCGAGATCAAGAGTCAGACGGTCTTCATGGGCGACTTCCCGCTCATGACCAACAAAGGCACGTTCGTCATCAACGGGACCGAGCGAGTCGTGGTGTCCCAGCTGGTCCGTTCCCCGGGCGTCTACTTCGAGCGCAGCCCGGACAAGACGAGCGACAAGGACATCTACACCGCCAAGATGATCCCCTCGCGCGGGGCCTGGCTGGAGTTCGAGGTCGACAAGCGCGACACCGTCGGCGTCCGGCTGGATCGCAAGCGCAAGCAGAATGTCACCGTGCTCCTCAAGGCCCTCGGCTGGACCGAGGCCCAGATCCTGGAAGAGTTCGGTGAGTACGAGTCGATCCGGCTGACCCTGGAGAAGGACCACACCTCGGGCCAGGACGACGCCCTGCTCGACATCTACCGCAAGCTTCGCCCGGGGGAGCCCCCGACTCGTGAGGCTGCGCAGACGCTGCTGGACAACTACTATTTCAACGGCAAACGCTACGACCTGGCCAAGGTCGGTCGCTACAAGATCAACAAGAAGCTGGGACTCGACCAGGAGTTCGACCAGCAGACTCTGACGATCGACGACATCGTCGCCGCAATCCGCTACCTGGTGGCCCTGCACGCGGGCAAGACCGAGCTGCCCGGCCCGCGCGGCCAGGTCTTCGTCGAGTCCGACGACATCGACCACTTCGGCAACCGGCGGATGCGTACGGTGGGCGAGCTGATCCAAAACCAGCTCCGCACCGGCCTGGCGCGGATGGAGCGGGTCGTGCGGGAGCGGATGACGACCCAAGACGTCGAGGCGATCACGCCGCAGACGCTGATCAACATCCGGCCGGTGGTGGCGGCGCTCAAGGAGTTCTTCGGGACCTCCCAGCTGAGCCAGTTCATGGACCAGACCAACCCGATCGCCGGCCTCACCCACAAGCGTCGGCTGTCCGCGCTCGGCCCGGGCGGACTGTCGCGGGAGCGCGCCGGTTACGAGGTGCGCGACGTGCACCCCTCTCACTACGGCCGGATGTGCCCGATCGAGACTCCGGAAGGGCCCAACATCGGCCTGATCGGGTCACTGTCGACGTACGGGCGGATCAACGTCTTCGGCTTCGTGGAGACCCCGTACCGTCGGGTGGTCAACGGCAAAGTCACCAACGACATCGACTACCTGACCGCCAGTGACGAGGACCGCTTCGTCATCGCTCAGGCCAACGCCGCGCTGACCGACAAGAGCACCTTCGCCGACGAGCGGGTGCTGGTGCGACAGCGCAACGGCGAGGTCGACTACATTCCCGGCAACGACGTCGACTACATGGACGTCTCGCCACGCCAGATGGTGTCGGTTGCCACGGCGCTGATCCCGTTCCTGGAGCACGACGACGCGAACCGCGCGCTGATGGGCTCTAACATGCAGCGGCAGGCGGTGCCACTGATCAGGAGTCACGCCCCTCTGGTCGGAACCGGCATGGAGTTTCGGGCCGCGGTCGACGCCGGCGACGTGACGGTGGCAGCGCAGGCCGGCTCGGTGGTCGAGGTGTGCGCCGACTACGTCGATGTGCGGCACGACGACGGGACGCAGCGCACGTACCGGCTGTCGAAGTTCCGGCGCTCCAACCAGGGCACCTGCATCAACCAGCGGCCGTTGGTCGAGGAGGGTGACCGGGTGGAGGTCGGCACACCCATCGCGGACGGGCCGTGCACCGACCAGGGTGAGATGGCACTGGGCACCAACTTGCTCGTGGCGTTCATGCCGTGGCAGGGGCACAACTACGAGGACGCGATCATCTTGTCCCAGCGTCTGGTCCAGCAGGACGTCTTGACCTCGATCCACATCGAGGAGCACGAGGTCGACGCCCGGGACACCAAGCTCGGTCCAGAGGAGATCACCCGCGACATCCCTAACGTCAGTGACGAGATGCTCGCCGACCTCGACGAGCGCGGCATCATCCGGATCGGCGCCGAGGTGGCCAACGGTGACATCCTGGTCGGCAAGGTGACGCCGAAGGGCGAGACCGAGTTGACGCCGGAGGAGCGGCTGCTGCGGGCGATCTTCGGCGAGAAGGCGCGCGAGGTGCGTGACACGTCGCTCAAGGTGCCGCACGGAGAGTCCGGAACCATCATCGGCGTCCGGGTCTTCGACCGCGACGAGGACGACGAGCTGCCTCCGGGGGTCAACCAGCTGGTACGGGTCTATGTGGCCCAGAAGCGCAAGATCTCCGATGGGGACAAGCTCGCCGGACGTCACGGCAACAAGGGCGTGATCGCCAAGATCCTGCCGATCGAGGACATGCCGTTCCTCGACGACGGGACCCCGGTCGACATCATCCTCAACCCGCTGGGCGTGCCCGGCCGGATGAACGTCGGCCAGGTGCTGGAGACACACCTCGGGTGGGTCGCCAAGACCGGTTGGTCGATCGACGGCGGCTCCGCACCATGGCAGAAGCGGCTGCACCAGATCGACGCCGCGCAGGCCCCTGCGGACAGCAACATCGCGACACCGGTCTTCGACGGCG
>JACCZI010000269.1 GCA_013696015.1 Nocardioidaceae bacterium | reverse complement strand
TAGTGGCCGAGCGCGCGGCGGGCCACCGGCTCGAGCCAGCCGGCGGCGTCGAGACCGGACAGGTCGTGCGTGCTCATCCGTGGTCGCGCCCCTCCACCTCACCGAGGACCCGGGTGATCTCGTCGCGAGCGCGCAACACGTCGTGCGTGGCACCGGCCATGTAGACCCGCCCCGCGGCCCCGATCATCGACACGTCGACGAGGATGGCACCCGGCGCCACCTTCTCGGCGGCGTTCGCCGCCACCGTGGCGAACAGGGCGGGGGTCATCTCGTACACCATCAAGGTGTGACCCGGCATCAGCATCGACGCCTGGCGGTTCCGGTTGATGAGGACAGCATGCTGGTCGGTGACTTCCTCGATGACGTCGCTGTACAGCACCTGCGGCCGCAGCTGGTCGGTTGCCGACGCACCCAGGCCCTCGAGGATCGCCGCACCGGCCGCCCGAACGTCGTCCAGATCACTGCCGTGCACCTCGAGGACACCGAACTGGCGTTCGACGAACAGCAGGCCGGGCTCGACCGTCGGGACCGCCCGCAGGGCCAGGTCGATGACCCGCTCGATCGCCAGGCCGGGGGCGACCTCGACGATCAGCGCGTGCTGGCCCTCGAACGGCGGGTACCCGCGGGCCCGCGTCGGAGTGCTCATGTACGCCGCGAACTGCCGCTGCAGGTCCTCGAGCAGCAGGTAGACCCGGAGCTCCGGCCGCGGCGTCGCGGGCTCGACCGCGGAGGTCGTCACCCCTGCGAACCTCCGGTGTCGAAGTGCCGGGCCAGCTCCGCGTGCGGTCGCGGGATGACGTGCACCGACACCAGGTCACCGACCTGGCCGGCCGTCTCGGCTCCGGCCTCGGTGGCTGCCTTCACGGCACCGACGTCACCGACGATCGTCACCGCGACGAGACCGTCGCCGACCTCCTGGCGGCCGACGATCGTCACGTTGGCGGCCTTGACCATTGCATCCGCGGCCGCCAGCGCAGCAACGTAGCCCTTCGTCTCGATCATTCCGATTGCCTGGTTGGGCATGGCTGTCTCTCCTCTGTGAGTCGGCTATGACTCGTCGATCGAACCGATGACCAGCGCGTCCACGGGCGGACGCAGGTCGGGGAAGTATCCGGCAGCGACCGAGCCAGTCGCGACGAGGACCCGCTCGCCGACACCGCTGCCCAACACGTCGAGAGCCACCAGCCGAGATCCGCTGTCCTCGACCTCCAGCTCGAGGAGCGCGCCGTTCGGCAGGCCCTCCAAGCGCTTGGTTGCCCACACGTTTCCGACCACCACAGCTCGTAACATCAGCGCTCCTTGTCCACGATCACTCCCAGGGTCCGGGCCCGGTCCCGTGCCAGCGGGGTAAGAACGGCCTTGGGGCCGACCACGAGCCGGACCCCCTCGGCAGCCGCCCGCTTGACGTACCGCTCGGTCACAGCCCCGCGGTCCACCCGCACCACACCGGCCGGACCCGCCGCAGCGGTTCCGGAGCCGCCGCCGTCCGGAAGCCTAAAGCGGCGGTGACCCTCACGCAGGGCCGCCCGCTGCGCCGGGTCCTCGCACAACGACGCCAGCCGCCGTACGAACACGTCCAGGTCTGCGTCGGTCCGCAGCGTAACCCGCTCGGTCCCACCACTCGGCGACCCTGGGACCGGTTCGCCGGACCCACTGGTCACCGCCGCCGGCAGCACGTCGCGCAGCACGGCCCGGATCGTGGCCCGCAGCTCGTCGCTGGAGAGCCCCGCTAGGGAACCGTTCCCGGGGCGCTCGGTCACGACAGCTCACGCAGGGTCTGCTCGGCCGCGTCGGCAGCGGCGCGTACGTCGTCCTCGAGACCGGTCAGGTAGACGCGTCCGGTGGCGCCGATCATGCGGTAGTCGACCACCTTGATGTCTGCTGCCTTCTCGGCCTCGTTGGTCGCGAGGATCGCGTACGACGCCGGCTGCATCTCCATCACGAACAGCGACTCGTCGGGCAGCGCCATCGACCCGAGCTTGTTGCGGTTGATCAGGAACGCATGCTGGGCGTCGATGCGGGACACGATCTGCGACGCCAGCACGGTCGGTCGCGTCGCGTCCGACGCCCTCGCGTCGAGCGCGTCGAGCACCGCAGCACTCGCCGAGCGGACGGCCTCGGTCGACCGCGAGTGAATCTCCAGATAACCGAACTGCCGTTCCACGACCAGGATCCCGGCCTGCACCTGCGTGCTCTTCAGCGCCACATCGGTGAGCGGCTCGATGTCGAGCCCCGGAGCGATCTCGATGATCTGCGCCGCCATCCCTGCCCTCGGCAGACTGCCGCGGATCCACGTGCCGAGGTAGCACATGGTCTGGGGCTGCAGCGAGTCGAGGAAGATGAACGACCTGAGCTCGGCCATGTGCCTCAACCCCTCACAATCGCGGTGAGCTCTTCGAGGATCAGCCGCCGCAGCTCTTCTCGGAGCTCGATCGACCCGCCGTCGCCTGACCCGGCGCCGTTGCTGGACATCGCGGTCAGCGTCGAGACGGTGGCGTTGCTCGGCATCGGGTACGGAGGCACGGCCTCGAACGGTGCTTCCCACGGCACCATGCCCTCGAAGGACGGCAGCACCTCCGCCGGGTCCGTGCTGTACGCCACCCGGGTCCAGTTCACCAGGTGCTTGGGCTCGAGGTTCTCGCCGAGCGAGCTGCGTCCGAGGAAGCCGGTCCCGATCGTCATCGTGGGGGCGAGGTGGGTGCCGAAGCCGGCGCTGCCGGTGCTGCTCCCCTCGTTGACTGCGACCCGCAGCACGCGCACCGCGGCGGCGTACGCCATGACCGTCTCCGCGTTCCTGCTGTGGATGACGGCGGAGTGCCCGGCGCCACCGATGCGCAGCACCGCGACGGCCGTGCGGATCCCCCGTTGCGCGTTCGGCACCCGGACCATACCCAGCACGGGGCACAGCTTCTCGTGCGCGAGCGGCTCCTCGTCGACGGCGCTGTCGAACGGGGCCAGCAGGATGCGGGTGCGCGCCGGGACCCGCACCTGGGCCCGCGCGGCGATCGTCGCCGCGTCCTTGCCAACGGTCGTGGTGTCGAACCGGCCCTCGGGGAACACCACGTCCCGGACCCGGTCGCGCTCCTCGGCTGTGAGCAGGTGGGCGCCGTGGCGTTCCATCTCGCGCACGAAGCGGTCCGCGACCGAATCTTCGACGACCAGCACGCTCTCGTTGGTGCACAGGATTGAGTTGTCAAAGGCCTTGCTGGCCACCAGCTTCTCCGCGGCACGTTGGAGGTCCGCCGTCGCGTCGACAAGCACGGGGACGTTGCCCGGGCCGACCCCGATCGCCGGGTTGCCGGACCCGTACGCCGCTCGCACGACCGGGACACCGCCCGTGGCCACGATGACGTTGGTGCGTTCGTCGGTCATCAGTGCGTCGATGAGCGGGATCGACGGCTCGTCGATGACCTGCACCACGCCGTCGGGTGCCCCCGCAGCCACCGCGGCCTCGCCGAGCGCCCGGGCCGCGTCGGCGCAGCACTCCTTGGCGAAGGGGTGCGGGCTCACGACGATGGCGTTGCGAGTCAGCAGGGCCAGCAGCACCTTGCAGTAGACCGTCGACACCGGGTTAGTGGACGGCGTCAGCGCAAGGACAACGCCGGCGGGACGCGGCACCTCCAGCATCTTGGCGTCTGCGTCGACGCGCGGCGTGACGTAGTCATGGTCGCGGTAGGCGTCCACGACGCCGCGCGAGCACAGCTGGTTCTTGAGGACCTTGTGCTCGACCACGCCGAAGCCGGTCTCGCGGACCGCCCACTCCGCGTAGTGCTCGGCCTTGGACTCGGCCACCCGCGCCACCGCCTCCGCGATGCGCATCACGCTGGCCCGGTCGTATCGGGCGAACGCAGCTGCCGCCCATCCGGCGAGCTCGAGCATCTGCCGGGCGCGTGGCACCCCGGCAGTCTCGGACGTCGCTTCCTTCATGCCGGCACCGCCGTGCGCAGTCGGGGCGAGGTGTGCCGGTCGGTGCGGGGTAGCCGGCTGCGGGCCTGGCCGATGGCGACCTCGGTGCGGTCCAGGAGGTCCTCGCACAGCTGCGGGCGCATCAAGATGCCCGGCTTGTACTGCAGGACGCGCGGGTCCAGCGTCGAGAAGATCGCCCAGACGCCGTTCTCGTACAGGCTGCGCATCACGAACTTCGCCCCTTGCGGGTGGGCGAACTCCAGGCCGATCACGACTCCGTGCTGGCGGATGCCCACGAACCAGTCCGGGTACTGGCTCTGGATCTCCCGCAGGCCGCGGCCGATCAGGTCGCTGATGTAGTGGACCATCGACCTGGTCTCCGTCCGGCTACAGATCTCGAGCGCCTTCAGGCCGGCGATGCAGCCGAGCTCGGCCCCTCCGAACGTGGAGATGTGACCGAAGCCGTCCTCGGTGAGCCAGCCGGCCGCTCTCTCGGTCACCAGCACCGCGGAGATCGGGTACATGCCACCCGAGATCCCCTTGCCGGTGACGAGGATGTCCGGGCAGATCCCGTGCTTGGTGATGGCCCACAGCTCGCCGGTCCGCATCAGGCCCGTCTGCACCTCGTCGGCGATGTACAGCGCGTCGTAGCGCTCGCAGAGCCGCTTGACCGACTCCAGATAGCCGGGGTCGGGCAGCGGGAACCCGTACGTCGCGGGAATGGTCTCGATCAGCACAGCCGCGACGTCGCCGCCCCGCAGCACCTCCTCCATCGCGCCCAGGTCATTGAACGGCACGTGGGGGAACTCCTCCGGCTGATCGGACAGGAAGAGCTTGCTGAACCGGTCGTCCCCGGTGGCGACGGCGAGACCGGTGTGTCCGTGGTAGGCCTTGATGATCGAGACGATCTTGCGCTTGCGGGTCGTGTGCCGGGCCGTCTTGATCGCGATGTCGATCGCCTCGCCGCCACCGCTGCCGTAGACCACCTTGGTGATCCCCGGCGGCGCGGAGGTGACCAGTGCCTCGGCGAGGGCGGTGCGGGCCAGCGACGGGAAGTGGTGGTTGCCGATATCGAAGTGCGCGGTGGCCGCGGTGACTGCCTGCACGACCTCCACGTTGCGGTGTCCGAGGTTGTACGTACCACCGTTGAGGTGCACGTCGAGCAGCCGCTTGCCCGACATGTCGTAGAGGTAGTACTCCTCCCGGCGGTCGATGACCAGCGGCACCCCGGCATCCACCCAGAAGTCGGTCTTTCCGGGGTTCCAGAACTCGCGCGACTTCTCGAGCATCTCGGCTTTCGAGGCGTACGAGAAGTCGCCGTAGTCGAAGCTCATCCGTATCCCACCGTCCACCCTTGCGCAGGCCGTTGGACCGAAGATGTGAGCCAAAGCCAATTACGGCTCACCCTTTAGGTGTACCAGACCAGACCGAATGACGTCAACGGTGTGCTTGCCATGTTGTCCCGGTGCTGGCACCATGCACTCGGGTGTGGTCCGGGTCACACACTGGTCGCGATCGTCGCGAGCGATTACTGCGTCTGGACGGAGACGAGCCGGTGGCAACGAGCGATGACGTAAAAGCGCGGACCGGTGCAACGGCCCCGGACACCGACGCGGCGCGGGGCGGCGGCCATGGGTTCCTCAAGCCCGGCGCCATCGGCCTCGGCGGCGTCTTGTTCATCGCGGTGGCGAACGCCGCGCCGATCACCGCCATGACCGGCAACGTCCCGATCGCAGTCGGCTTTGGAAACGGCATCGGGGCACCGGCTGGATACCTCGTCGCGACGATCGTCCTGACCCTGTTCGCCGTCGGCTTCGTCGCGATGGCCCGCCACATCACGACGGCTGGAGCGTTCTACGGCTTCATCACCCAGGGGCTGGGCCAGGTCTGGGGCATGGCATCTGGTGCGCTGGCGGCGATGGCGTACATCGTCTTCGAGGGGTCCCTGATCGGGATCTTCTCGTTCTTCACCAA
>JACCZI010000238.1 GCA_013696015.1 Nocardioidaceae bacterium | reverse complement strand
TCGGGGAGCACCTCGAGCACGGCATCGAGCAGGTCGCCGCTCCCCCGGCCGTGGAGTGCGGACACCGGGTACGGCTCGCCTAGGCCGAGGTTCCACAACGCCGCGGCGTCTGCCTCCCCGCGAGCGTCGTCGACCTTGTTCGCCGCCAGCAGGACCGGTTTGTTCGACCGCCGCAGGATGCGGACGACCGCTTCGTCGGCGTCGGTGGCACCCACCGTCGCGTCGACCACGAACAACACCGCATCGGCGGCTCGTACGGCGAGGTCGGCCTGCGCCGCCACACGCTCCGCGAGCCCGCGCGCCTCCGGATCCCATCCACCCGTGTCCAGCACGGTGAACGCCCGACCGCTCCAGGTCGCGTCGTAGGCAACGCGGTCACGGGTCACACCGGGGACGTCTGCTACGACCGCAGCGCGGCGACCGAGAATCCGGTTGACGAGCGTCGACTTGCCCACGTTCGGCCGCCCGACGACAGCGAGTACTGGAACCGGCCCCGCCGTCGGCGTCTCGAAGGCAACGTCGTCGATACTCATGACGCCGTCTGTGACGGTGACTCGCCTGCCAGGTTGACCGACCCGCGCTCCGGGCCCTCCTGGTTGGGCGCTCGTCCGGGCAACCGGACACCCGTGAACCGGATGGCCTCAGCGATGTGCTCGATGAGCAGCTTCTGCAGCTCCGAGGTCAGTGCTTGTACGTCGTGTCGACGGCGCGGCCAGGGCTGGATCGCGGTGAGTACCGGCTCGCCGTACACGATCTCGATGCGCTGCCCTCGCGGCGGCAACCAGTCGATGCCCTGCCCGGGATCTCGGGTGCCGAGCACCGCAACCGGCACGACGGGTGCGCCGGTGACCAGGGCAAGGTAGGCAAGCCCCGGCTTGACGAACTGCCCGTCTCCGGGACCGCGAGTGCCTTCGGGATAGATCGCGACGACCTTGTCGTCTCTCAACGCCCGCAGGGCCAGCTTCACCGCACGCGGGTCGACGTGGCGTCGCGTGAGTGGGATCTGCCCGGCCGCCGTCAACGCCATGCCGAGCCGGCCGACGTACATCTCACGTTTCACCATCGCATGGACCGGTCGCAAGCACGTCGTGACCAGCAACGGGCCGTCGAGGTAGCCGACGTGGTTGGACGCGAGCAGCACCGGACCGGTTCGTGGCACAAACTCCGGGTTGTGCGAGGTGACGTGGTAGTGGGTACGGAGCCCCGCTGCTAACAGGCGTCGGGTCAGCCGCATGGGAAGGTCGGGCAGGGCGAGCACGTCGCCGGTGCGGGGCAGCGCCTGATGCCGGTCGACGTTCATGGCGCGACGCCCTCTGTGGTCGCGGAACCCGCCGGAACCAACGCGACGACGTGGGCGACCACCTCATCCAGCGTCATGTCGGTCGTATCGACCACGACGGCGTCCACCGCCCTCCGCAGCGGGGAGGCAGGTCGTGAGGAGTCGAGTCGATCCCTGCGCTCCATGTCTTGCTGGGTTGACGCGACAAGGTCGTTCGAGCCGCCGAGCTCCGCCGTACGGCGCGCCGCACGGGCTGTGGCATCGGCCACCAGAAAAATCTTCAGCTGCGCCTCCGGCGCTACGACCGAGCCGATGTCCCGGCCCTCGACGACGATATCGCCGCTGCCGATGATCCGACGTTGCAGCTCGACCAGGGCGGCGCGGACTGCCGGGACCGCGCTCACCGAGCTGACGGCGCGGGTGACGGCGGGACCACGGATCGGGACAGCGACGTCGACCCCGTCGGCGGTGATCGTGGGAGCGACCGGGTCGGTGCCTGGCTCAATGACCACGTCGGCTGCGACGGCGGTCACAGCAGTGGCATCATCGACGTCGACCCCGCGCCGCAGCATCGCCCACGTCAGCGCGCGGTACATGGCGCCGGTGTCGAGGTAGCGCAGCCCGAGCCGCGAGGCAACACCCCGTGCTGTGGTGGACTTCCCAGAGCCGGACGGACCGTCGACGGCGATCACGACACCGACCACACCTGCTTTTGTCATCGGGCGGCTCACCGTTGCACCAACCAGCCGGCGTCGGTCAGCCACCCCGCCAGATGATCCGCAGCGTCGCGGCGTACGACGACCTCGACCCGGCCGACCGGACGGCTCGGGTCGTGATCGATGCGCAGGTCCTCGACGTTGACCCCTGATGCTCCCGCATCGGCGAACAGCCTGCCCAGCTCCCCCGG
>JACCZI010000235.1 GCA_013696015.1 Nocardioidaceae bacterium | reverse complement strand
ATTCGGGATGACGACGGCCATCTTTCCGTTCGTGGCGACCACCCTGGACGCTCCCTGGGCGGTGGGGCTGCTGTTCGCCGCACCCAGCGTCGGGTCGCTGATCGTGTCGGCGACCTCGGGCTGGACGGCGCACGTGCATCGACATGGTCTGGCGATCGGCATCGCCGCTGCGTCGTTCGGGGCAGCCATGGTGGGGGTCGGGCTGGCCCCGAACATCTGGGTGGCCCTCGTGGCCCTGTCAGTCGCCGGCGGTGCCGACATGGTGAGCGGAATCTTCCGGAGCACGGTATGGAACCAGACGATCCCGGATGAGCTGCGGGGGCGCCTCGCCGGTGTCGAGCTGCTCAGCTATTCCACCGGGCCGGTCCTGGGCAACGCCCGAGCCGGTCTGGTCGCCGCTGGCACGTCGGTGCGGTTCGCGATCATCTCCGGCGGCCTGCTGTGCCTGGTGGCGACGGCGACCGCGACCGCATGCATGCGGGAGTTCCGCACCTACGACGACCGCCGCAACCCTCATGCGGTCGAGCAACGGCGTGCCCGAGGCGCAGCGGCCCCGTCATAAGTCTCGGATCGTGGGAGGCGCGGTGGTTGTGCGCTGGCAACCCCGTCCCGTCAGCGAGGCGGGTCGTCATTCCAGGCCGGGTCGTTGTCCCAGGCCTCGTTACGCTCGTCGACCCGCTCGAGCGCCCGTGAGGCCTCGGCGCGGCTGTCGTACGGACCGAGCCGGTCGGCAGCCTTACACCCGTCCTCCCCCTCGACGGCGTGGTGGTCGAGACAGAAGTAGTACTTCGCACTCATCCGACGCTCCCCTCATGGCGGGCCATCGGTCCATCCTGCCCCGGTCGCCGCCTGCCTACACTCGACGCCGTGACCCTGCTCGCGCCCGCCGCCATCTCACCGCGCCGCGCGGTCCCGGAGAGCATCGTGCGTCCGGAGTACGTGGACCGGCCGGCACCCGCACCCTACGACGGTTCCGAGGTCAAGGACGCGGACACGATCGCGCGGATGCGTACCGCTGGTCGGATCGCCGCCCACGCGCTCGATGCGGTCGAAGCGGTGATCGCGCCCGGCACCACCACCGATGAGCTCGACCGCGTGGGCCACGACTTCCTCACCTCGCACGGCGCCTACCCATCGACGCTCGGCTACCGAGGCTTCCCCAAATCGCTGTGCACCAGCGTCAACGAGGTCGTATGCCACGGCATCCCAGACAGCCGGCCGCTCGCCGACGGCGACATCGTCAACGTCGACATCACCGCCTACATCGGTGGGGTGCACGGCGACACCAACAAGACCTATCTCGTTGGCGAGGTCGATCCTGAGGCACGCCTGCTGGTGGAGCGTACCCACGAGGCGCTGATGCGCGGCATCCGTTCGGTGCGCCCCGGCCGCCCGGTCAGTGTCATCGGCCGGGTGATCGAGTCGTACGCCCGGCGCTTCGGGTATGGAGACGTGCGCGAGTTCACCGGGCACGGCATCGGAACCGCGTTCCACTCCGGACTGGTGATTCCGCACTACGACGAGCCGCGATGCAACACGGTCATGCAGCCCGGCATGACGTTCACGATCGAGCCGATGCTGACGCTCGGGACCGATCAGTGGGACATGTGGGAGGACGGGTGGACGGTGGCGACCAAGGACAGGTCGCGCTGTGCACAGTTCGAGCACACGGTCCTGGTGACCAACGACGGCGCAGACATCCTCACGCTGCCGTAATTCGCGTGAGAAGGGTCAGCGGTCCGGGGCCAGCCCCGCCAGGAGGCGCTCAACTCGCATGACCGCAACCTCGTGCTCGGTGTCGCCAGACATCGCGTAGGCAATCCGCAGGTGGGTCAGCGCCTCCTCGAGCCTGCTCTGTCGCTCGAGCGTCCGTCCCAGACTGAACCGGGCCCACACGTCGGTGGGACACGTTTCCACCAGCGTGCGCAGGTCGCCCTCTGCTCGGTTCAGCTGAGCGGTCCTAAAGTATGCCCAGGCCCGCAACGTGCGCAGGCTGACGCTGTCCGGCTCCTGCTCGATCGCGGGTTCGAGCACCTCGAGCGCCCGCCGCGGCTGACGGTCCTCGAGCAGCCGCCACGCCCGCTGGTAACGCTCGACGGCATCCACGGCAGGCACAACCGGTCCAGCAGGAGCCGCATTCCGCGACGTACGTCCTTAGCCCCCGCGCTACGAAGGATGGTCCTTGCGATCCTGCACTCGCTTGCCCACCACGCGCATACCCACAAAAACGCCGGCGACGACGATCAGAAGCAACACGAAGCCGAGAATGGCCGCGGTTGACAGGGACATGTCCATCATGGCACCGATGTCCTCCTCGAATGGGTTGGCGTCAGGGTAACCCGGCGAGCCAGCGCGGGCGGGCGTCCATCGTCAGGTGTCATCGGCGTGTCCTGAGCATGCCCTGTGACCAGCATCAGTCCAGGTCAAAGGCATGAGGTGGATGAGCCGGCCTGTAGGCAGGATTCCTGTGCGAGCGCTGTCGCTGACCTGCGGCACTACCTCTGACCAGCGAGGATCGGCAGGGCTTACAGGGTCGGCTCAGTCCTGAGATGCCCCGAAGTCCCATTCGCCGTTGACCCAGAACACCTGGCATTGGAAGAAGTCGCCGTTGGCGTGACGTCGGACGTTCCACATGCCTTCGTTCCCTCGGGGCTCAGCGTCCATCTTCGTGAACCGTGCGTGCGGTGCGGCGTACATGCGCCCAACGTGCTTCTGCAGATCGCCTGCGCCCCGCGGGCGTCGCGGACGGCGGACCACCACTTCGGGTGTCGCCACCGACGACACCACCGCGCCGGTGTCGGCCAGACCACACCTGGTGCCCGCGGTGGACAACGGCAACACGGCCAGGACCCCGAGACGTCTCAGCCGCGCAGCACCGGGGACCCGGTTACCGTGACGTGGGGTCGCCGAACGATGAGGGTGACCCGTCAAGCTCAAGACGCTCCGCCTCGACCGGGCGCTACACCCTCACCTACGTCGACGGCTCACGCGTGAATGTGGACGCCGAAGGCAAGTGGTCTGCGTCCAACTGCCTCGGCTTCATGACCACCGTCGCCGTCTTCGGCACCCCTCGACACGTTCTTCCCCAACGGTTACTGCTGGGGGAGGTGGTGTTGGTGGGGCGGGACGACGGGCAGGTGTGGGAACGGCTCCAGCCTTTCGACGCTTGGCGCCTGTTCTGGTTCCGTCCCAGAAGTGGTAGCGTCGAGTAGGTAGCGCGCCAGTGACAATGCGCCGGTAGTGGGGGGGGGGGGGGGGGGGGGGGGGGGGGGGGGGGGGGGGGGGGGGGGGGGGGGGG
>JACCZI010000215.1 GCA_013696015.1 Nocardioidaceae bacterium | reverse complement strand
CCCATTGGAAGCGACCCTCAGCCATTGGAAGTGAGCGGGTTCGGCGAACGGCTCGGCGACCGGCGTTCACCCGGGTGTCTCACGACGAGACCGTACGACTCGAGTGGGCGCTAGCCTGTCGCGCGTCGCGTCGACGCCCTCTCGACGACGGGAGGCCACATGTTCCGCAAGGTGCTCGTCGCCAACCGCGGTGAGATCGCGATCCGGGCCTTCCGCGCGGCGTACGAGCTGGGTGCTCGCACTGTCGCGGTTTTCCCGTACGAGGACCGTGGCTCAGAGCACCGCCTCAAGGCCGACGAGGCGTACATGATCGGCGAACGCGGCCACCCGGTACGGGCGTACCTCGACGCCGCCGGCATCGTCGCCACCGCGGTGCGGGCGGAGGCCGACGCGGTTTACCCGGGCTACGGCTTCCTGTCGGAGAACCCGGCACTCGCACAGGCCTGCGCCGACGCCGGGCTCACGTTCGTCGGGCCGAGCGTGGACGTGCTGCGGCTGACGGGCAACAAGGCCCGCGCCGTGGCCGCAGCGCGCGAGGCCGGCGTCCCGGTGCTGGCGTCGGTGCTGCCGACCCGCGACGTCGACGAGCTGCTCGCCTCGGCCGAAGGCATGGCCTATCCCCTGTTCGTCAAGGCCGTGGCGGGTGGCGGCGGCCGCGGCCTGCGCCGGGTGGAGCAGCCCAGTCAGCTGCGGGACGCCGTCGAGGCCGCGATGCGCGAGGCCGACGGCGCCTTCGGGGACCCGACGGTGTTCATCGAGCAGGCCGTCGTCGACCCCCGGCACATCGAGGTGCAGGTGCTCGGGGACGCCACCGGCGAGGTCGTGCACCTGTACGAGCGCGACTGCTCGGTGCAGCGGCGGCACCAGAAGGTGATCGAAATCGCGCCGGCGCCCAACTTCGACCCACGGCTGCGGGAGCGCATCTGCGCCGACGCCGTGCGCTTCGCCCGCGCGATCGGCTACAGCTGCGCCGGCACCGTCGAGTTCCTGGTAGACCGCGAGGGGCAATACGTCTTCATCGAGATGAACCCCCGGATCCAGGTCGAGCACACGGTCACCGAGGAGGTCACCGACGTCGACCTGGTGCAGGCCCAGCTGCGGATCGCCGCCGGTGAGACGCTTGCCGACCTCGCGCTGACCCAGTCGGACATCGGCGTCCGCGGGGCCGCGCTGCAGTGCCGCCTGACGACCGAGGATCCGGCCAACGGCTTTCGCCCCGACACCGGGCGGCTCGCGTCGTACCGCCCGCCCGGCGGCGCAGGCATTCGGCTCGACGGCGGCACGACGTACACCGGCGCCGAGGTGACGGCACACTTCGACTCGCTGCTGACCAAGCTGACCTGCCGGGGCCGCGACTTCGCGACCGCGGTCGAGCGGGCCCAGCGGGCGGTGGCGGAGTTCCGGATCCGCGGTGTCGCCACCAACATTCCGTTCCTCCTCGCGGTGCTCGCGCACCCGGACTTCCGCGCCGGGCGAGTCACGACGTCGTTCATCGACGACAACCCTCAGCTGCTCACCACGTACACCTCCGCCGATCGGGGGACGAGGCTGCTGACGTACCTGGCCGACGTGACGGTCAACCGGCCGCACGGGGTGGCACCGACACGGCTGTCACCCGCGACCAAGCTGCCACCGCTGCAGACCACCAGGAAGCCACCGCCGGCCGGGACCCGTCAGCAGCTGCAGCAGCTGGGGCCGGAGGAGTTCGCCCGCCAGCTGCGCGAGTCGTCGACGGTCGCGGTCACCGACACCACGTTCCGCGACGCGCATCAGTCGCTGCTCGCCACCCGGGTCCGCAGCGCGGACCTGCTCGGTGCTGCGGACCACGTGGCCCGGCTGCTGCCGGAGCTGTGGTCGCTGGAGGCATGGGGCGGCGCGACGTACGACGTCGCGCTGCGCTTCTTGCACGAGGACCCATGGGAGCGGCTGGCGGCGTTGCGCGAGGCGGTGCCGAACATCTGTCTGCAGATGCTGCTGCGCGGCGCCAACACCGTGGGGTACACCCCGTACCCGACTCGGGTGACCGACGCGTTCGTGCACGAGGCGAGCGCCTGCGGCATCGACGTCTTCCGCATCTTCGACGCCCTCAACGACATCGACCAGATGCGACCCGCGATCGAGGCGGTACGCGACACCGGATCCGCGGTCGCCGAGGTCGCGCTCTGCTACACCGGCGACCTGTGCAACCCGGCCGAGATGCAGTACACGCTGGACTACTACCTCGGGCTGGCCGAGCGGATCGTCGATGCCGGCGCGCACATTCTGGCGATCAAAGACATGGCAGGCCTGCTGCGGGCGCCGGCCGCGCGCCGCCTGGTCGCGGCGCTGCGCGAGCGCTTCGACCTGCCGGTGCACCTGCACACCCACGACACCGGCGGGGGTCAACTCGCGACCTACCTTGCGGCGGTGGAGGC
>JACCZI010000196.1 GCA_013696015.1 Nocardioidaceae bacterium | reverse complement strand
GAAACTGCTGAGCCGAACAACGGCTGGTAGCGCTCGTCGTCAGGGTGCGCGACCAACGCAACGCAGGCAGGGATGAGCTCCGGACGAGTGGTCTCGACCCACACCGGACCTGACCCGTCGCTGCGGTGGAACGCAATCCGGTGGAACGCCCCAGGGTGCTCTCGATCCTCGAGCTCGGCCTGGGCGATGGCCGTCTGGTCGGTGATGTCCCACAACGTCGGGGCATCGGCTTGGTAGGCCTCCCCACGGGCGAGATTGCGCAGGAACGCACGCTGAGAGGTTGCTCGTGCTGCGTCACCGATGGTCGTGTACAGCAGGGACCAGTCCACCGACAGACCCAGCTTGCGCCACAGGTCCTCGAACACCTTCTCGTCTGCCTGGGTGAGCCGCACACACATCTCGACGAAGTTTCGCCGGCTGATAGGGACCTGCTTCTTGGCATCCGGAGCCGCCGGCGCAGTGAAATCGACGTCGTACGGCAGTGCCGGATCACAGCGGACGCCGAAGAAGTTCTGTACCCGACGCTCGGTGGCCAGCCCGTTGTCGTCCCAGCCCATCGGGTAGAAGACCTGCTTGCCCCGCATCCGCTGGAAACGTGCGATCAGGTCGGTGTGGGTGTAGGAAAACACGCTCCCTACATGCAGCGAGCCCGACACCGTCGGGGGAGGGGTGTCGATGCTGAACACCTCAGACCGTGGCAGGGTGCGGTCGAAACGGTAGGTGTCGTCGCGCTCCCAGACCTGGGACCACTTGTTCTCGAGGCCCTCGAGGGCAGGCTTGTCCGGGATGTTGGCGGCGGTCATGGCGTCACCTCGTGCGAGTGGTGGTACGGAGAGGAGTCTGCGGCGCTCAACGCCGCACGGGTACTCGTCTGGTGACGTACGACATCGCTGCGGTGACCATGATGCGCCAGTGTAGAGCGCCCGTACTTCCAATGGCTCCGGGTCGCTTCCAATGGGTTCGAACCCAATGGGAGTGCCTCTTTACCAGGTGAACATGGGAAAGGGGCACCGGACCAGCCGCCACTAGAGTGGGGGGCCATGAGCAGCTCGTCCTCGTCTCCGACCGGCTTGCCGGAGGCGCTGACGTACGACAGGGTCCAACGCGCCCTGCTCGACCGTTGGCCCGAGACCCGGCTCGAGCCGTCGTTGAGTCGGATCCGCGCGCTGTGCGATCTCATGGGCGATCCACAGACCGGATATCCGGTCATCATGGTCACCGGCACCAACGGCAAGACGTCGACCAGCCGCATCATCGACGGCCTGCTGCGCGGACTGGGTCTGCGCACCGGCCGCTTCACCAGCCCCCACCTGGAGTCGATGACCGAGCGCATCAGCCTCCATGGTGATCCCCTGACGCCCGAGCAGTTCTCCGCCGCGTACGCCGACGTGGCGCCGTACGCGGCTGTTGTGGACCGCTCGGGGCCGCACCCGGTGTCATTCTTCGAGATGCTCACCGGGATGGCGTACGCCGCGTTCGCCGATGCCCCCGTGGACGTGGCCGTCGTCGAGGTCGGCATGGGTGGGGTGTGGGACGCGACCAACGTCGCCGACGCCCAGGTCGCTGTGGTGACACCGATCGCCGTTGACCACGACCGCTACCTCGGTGACACGCCGCAGGCCATCGCGGTCGAGAAGGCCGGCATCATCAAGGCCGGTGCGATGGCCGTGCTGGCAGAGCAGCCCCTCGACGCCGCCGGGGTGCTGCTGCGCCGGGTCGTCGAGGTCGGAGCCACCGTCGCGCGCGAGGGCCTGGAGTTCGGCGTCACTGCACGCGTCGTGGGCGTGGGGGGCCAGGTGGTGTCGCTCCGCGGGATCGCCCGGAGCTACGACGAGCTGTTCCTGCCGCTGCACGGCGCTCACCAGGCGCAGAACGCTGCCTGTGCGGTGGCCGCCGTCGAGGGGTTCGTGGGCGGGATCGAGCTCGACGCCGACGTGGTGCGCGACGTCCTGGCCGAGGCCACGTCGCCGGGCCGGCTGGAGCTGGTACGCCGGAGCCCGGCGATCCTGCTCGACGCGGCGCACAACCCAGCCGGTGCCCGGGCGACCGCCGAGGCGGTGCAGGAGGCGTTCCTGTTCTCGCCGCTGGTCGGTGTCGTGGGTGTCATGGCCGACAAGGAGGCTGCGGGCATCCTGGCCGCCTTCGAGCCGGTGCTGGCAGACGTCGTGTGCACACAGAGCTCCACGTCGCGGGCGCTTCCCGCCTCCGAGCTCGCCGCAGTGGCCGAAGACATCTTCGGCTCCGACAGGGTGCACGTCGCTGGGCGGCTCGATGACGCACTCGACGTCGCCGCAGCGCTGGCAGAGCAGGGCGGCTCGTCCGGTGAGGCAATCGGCAGCGGAGGCGTCCTGGTCACCGGTTCGGTCATCACCGTCGGCGAAGCTCGCCGGCTGTTGGGGGGGCCGCGCTGATGCGCGCCGTGTGTGCCGCGGTCCTGTGTCTCGAGGCGATCGTGCTCGGGCTCACCGCGCCGGTGATGATCGCGGTTGCCGAGGTACGCCTCTGGCCGGCGCTCGTCGGCGGGGTGGGTTTGGCGCTGGTGGCGCTGTTCACCGCCGGCCTGCTGCGCCACTCCTGGGCGTACCTGGTCGGACACCTCGTGCAGGCGGGGGCGCTGGCGTTGGGTTTCGTCGTGCCCGTCATGTTCGCGCTCGGTGCGATCTTCACTGCTCTCTGGGTGGCGGCGCTGGTGCTCGGCCATCGGGTGGAGGCGGTCAAGGCCACCCGGGGCGGCGCCGCTGGGGCCGCCAGCGCTCGCTAGTGTCCCGGTCATGATTGCTGCCCGCCTGGAGCGCACGCTGGTCCTGCTCAAGCCGGACACGCTCCGGCGCGGACTGGCCGGTGAGGTACTGCGTCGCTACGAGGACAAGCAGCTGCGGATCGTGGCGATGGATTTGCGCACCATCGACGGTGACCTGGCCGACCGGCACTACGCCGAGCACGTCGAGCGCGACTTCTACCCGCCGTTGCGTGACTTCGTCACCTCCGGCCCGCTGGTGGCGATGGTGGTGGAAGGTGACTCGGCGGTCGACGTCGTACGCGCCCTCAACGGCGCGACCGACGGGCGCCAGGCGGTTCCCGGTTCCATCCGGGGCGACCTGTCGCTGTCGAACCGGGAGAACCTCGTGCACGGGTCGGACTCGCTGGAGTCAGCCGAGCGAGAGATCGCGCTGTGGTTCCCCGACCTGGGATGACGGCGGACGGAAGGGACGAGCTCGAGTGGCGGAGCTGAAGACCACACCCGGCGAGCAGGACGCCCGCGCCTTTGTCGCCGCGATCCCGGACGAGGGGCGCCGCCGCGATGCCGGCGTGATCATGGAGCTGATGGCTCGGGCGACCGGCCAGCCGCCGGTCATGTGGGGCAGCAGCATCGTCGGCTTCGGCTACTACCACTACGCCTACGCCAGCGGCCGCGAGGGCGACACCATGGCGGTCGGCTTCTCGCCACGTAAGGCCGCGACCACCGTCTACGTCGTGGATGGCTTTGACGGCTACCGCGACCTGCTGGACCGGCTGGGGCCGCACTCGACCGGCAAGGCCTGCCTGTACCTCACGCGGCTCGACGACGTCGACCTCACCGCGCTAGAGGAGCTCGTACGGCGCTCGTACGCCGCCACTCGTTGAGCCGACCGTGCGTGTCGCAGCGGGCTGAGTAGCGCGGCCAGACCTAGCCTGGTGTGACAGGTGCGGCAGGAGGGGTCAGACGGCCATGGCCAACAGTTTGCTCGGCCGTGACATGGCCGTAGATCTTGGGACCGCCAACACCCTGGTCTACGTCCGTGGTCGCGGCGTGCTGCTCAACGAACCGTCGGTCGTCGCGCTCAACGCGCAGACGCGCGAGATCCTGGCGGTCGGCACCGAGGCGAAGCGGATGCTCGGCCGCACCCCGGACAGCATCGTCGCCATCCGGCCGATGAAGGACGGCGTCATCGCCGACTTCGAGTCCACGGAGCAGATGCTCCGGCTGTTCATCCAGCGGGTGCATCGGCGGCGCTACTTCGCCAAACCACGGCTGGTCGTGTGCGTCCCCAGCGGCATCACCTCGGTCGAGCAGCGGGCCGTCAAGGAGGCCGGCTACCAGGCGGGCGCCCGGCGGGTCTACATCATCGAGGAGCCGATGGCCGCGGCGATCGGCGCCGGGCTGCCGGTCCACGAGGCCACCGGCAACATGGTGGTCGACGTCGGCGGCGGCACCACCGAGGTCGCCGTCATCTCCCTCGGCGGCATCGTGACCAGCCTGTCGATCCGCACCGCCGGTGACGACCTCGACGCGGCGGTCATGAGCTGGTTCAAGAAGGAGTACTCCCTGATGCTCGGTGAGCGGACCGCCGAGGAGATCAAGGTCGGGCTGGGGTCGGCGTTCCCTCTGCCGGACGAGCCGCAGGCCGAGATCCGTGGCCGTGACCTCATCTCGGGGCTGCCGCGCACCGTGACCGTGTCCAGCGCCGAGGTGCGGCAGGCTCTCGAGGAACCGGTGCACGCCATCGTCGACGCGGTCCGCACGACCCTGGATAAGACACCACCCGAGCTGGCAGGCGACATCATGGACCGCGGACTGGTGCTCACGGGCGGTGGAGCGCTGCTGCGCGGCCTCGACGAGCGGTTGCGGCACGAGACCGGCATGCCGGTGCACGTGGCCGAGGATCCGTTGCACTCGGTCGCGATGGGTGCGGGCAAGTGCGTCGAGGAGTTCGAGGCGCTGCGACAGGTGCTCGTCTCCGAGCCCCGCCGGTAGGGGCGGCGATGCGTCCCCGCTCCGCGCGCCGCCCGCGCCGGCGTACGGTTCCTGTCCTGGTGGTGCTGG
Source organism: Nocardioidaceae bacterium (assembly GCA_013696015.1). Taxonomy (GTDB): domain Bacteria; phylum Actinomycetota; class Actinomycetes; order Propionibacteriales; family Nocardioidaceae; genus JACCYJ01. Next base: position 7,018 of record JACCZI010000196.1, on the reverse strand, counting down.
CCGCCCTGACCGTCATCACACTGGATGCGTCTCTGGGTGACGACTCTCCCGTGGAGCCGCTGCGCCGGGCGGCCGGGGAGGTCTTCGGGCCGGTGCAGTCGGGCATGTCGGCAGCGGTCGAGCCGGTGGCGTCGATCGGCGACTTCGTCACGACGGTGTCCCGGCTGCGCGACCAGAATGCCGACCTCGAGGCGCGAAACACCGAGCTTGAGGCGCTGCTGCACACCTCCGACCTCGACCGCAACCGGCTTGCCGAGCTGGAGCGGACACAGGTGGTGGCGAGCGGGGCTGGGCTGGACGTCGTCACCGCACAGGTGGTCGGAGTCGGCCCCGCGCAGTCGTTCTCCCTCACGGTCACCATCGACGCCGGCACCGCGGACGGGATCGGCCCCGACATGACGGTGCTCAACGGGGACGGCCTGGTCGGTCGGGTCGTCCGAGCCGACCGCACGAGTGCCACGGTGCTGCTGCTCGGTGACGCCGAGTCGGTCGTCGGAGGACGCGTCGGGTCCAGCATGGAGCTGGGCTTCCTCGCCGGCGACGGTGACCTGTCAGGGTCCGGTCGCCTGCACCTCACCACGATCGACAGCACCGTGCAGCCAGCCATCGGCGACACGGTCGTGACCTGGGGGTCGAAAGACGGCAAGCCGTACGTCGCGGGGGTGCCGGTCGGTCACGTGGAGTCGCTGCAAACCAGCCCCCGCGACTCCTCGACCGTTGCAACCGTCGCGCCCTTCGTCGACTTCTCCTCCCTCGACCTGGTCTCTGTTGTCGTCGGGGAGGCGCGGCGTACCGAGACCTCGGCGCTCGGCGGCGCGGAGCCGAACCAGTGACGGTGCTGCGGACGCTGGTCATCGCGATGATCGTGGTGCTGGCGGTCAACCTCCAGGTCGGCTTCTTCTCCGGCCTGGCCGTCAACGGCGTCGTGCCCGACATTGCGCTGCTCGTGGTCGTGGCGGCGGCGTTGTCGCGAGGGGCCGAGTACGCCGCGGTGCTTGGCTTCGTCGCCGGGCTCGCTCTTGACCTGGCTCCACCTGCCGACCACACCGCCGGTCGGTGGGCACTTGCCCTGGTCGTCACCGGGTACCTCGCGGGCATGGTGCGGCAGGACGCCGACCGAAGCGCGTTCGTGGCGGTTCTGACCGTCGCCGCTAGTGCGTTCGTCGGCACGTCCCTCTTCGCGCTGTCCGGGCTCGTCTTGGCAGATCCGGGTGTCACTGTGGCCGGGGCGCTGAGCGTGATCCCGACAGCAGTGCTGTACGACGTCGCTCTCACACCTCTGGTGCTGCCGGCGGTCGCCTGGACCCTCCGCCGTACCACCCCGATGAGCGCACGATGGGCCGCGGCATGACGGCAAGCACCCGCCCACGCCTGGTCGTGGTGCAGATCTTGGTGATGTCGCTGTTCGTGACGTTGTTCGCCCGACTGTGGTACCTCCAGATCACCAGCGGTGAGGCGTACCAGGCGCAGGCCGCGGAGAACGCGATCCAGGACGTCATCCTCCAGCCGCAACGAGGTCTCATCGTCGATGCGATGGGGCGGCCGCTGGCCGCCAGCCGCATGGCGTGGGTGGTGTCGATCGACCGCACGGCCCTGGGCGCGCTGGACGGCGCCGACCGGGCCGCGATGCTGCGCCGCCTCGGCGGAGCGCTCGACATGCCGCCCGCAACGCTGATGACGCGCACCAAGCTGTGCGGCGAGCCCGGTGCCCGCCGCCCCCCGCTGTGCTGGAACGGCTCGCCCTACCAGCCGGTGCCCGTCGCCGAGGATGTGTCCCAGGCGTTGGCCATCTCGATCCAGGAGCAGGGCGAGGACTTTCCCGCCGTGTCGGCCAACCAGCAGAGCCTGCGCTCCTACCCTTCACCGTTCGGGGCCAACGCCGCCCACCTGCTCGGATACCTGACACCGATCACCGCGGACGAGTACGACCGGTCGCGCGCTCGGCGGGATTTCACGCTCAACGCCGGTTCGCTGGTCGGCCGCTCCGGGCTCGAGAATGCCTACGACCGCTACCTTCGCGGTGTCCCTGGGACGAACGGCGTCGCGGTGGACTCGATGGGTCGTGCGCTCGGTGCGAACGGTGTCATCGCTCCCACGCCGGGGCAGACGCTGGTGACGAGCATCGACGCCCGGGTGCAGTCGATCGTCGAACGCCAGCTGCAGCGTACGATCCGGAACGCACGTCACACCGTGGATCCGGTGACCGGACGGCCGTACGAGGCGTCGTCGGGAGCCGTGGTGGTCCTCGATCCGCGCCAGGGCCGGGTCATCGCGATGGCCAGCAACCCGACGTACGACCCGGACGTGTGGGTGGGTGGCATCAGCGACGCAGAACTGTCGCGGCTGTACTCGAAGAAGGCCGGCGAGCCGCTGCTGTCGCGGCCCACGCAAGGGCAGCTGTCCGCGGGTTCCACCTGGAAGCCGTTCATGGCCGCCGGTGCGCTGTCGAACGGGTTCGGCAGGGACACGGAGCTGAACTGTTCGTCGTCGTTCACGGTGGGCAACCGCGCGTTCAAGAACTTCGAGTCCGGCTCTCACGGCTACATCGGCTTCGACCAGGCCCTGCAGCTGTCGTGCAACACGTTCTTCTACCGCGTGGGGTACGAGCTGTGGCTGCGAGCCGGGGGCACCTCCGCTGGGGCACGCGCAGACGCGGCGCTCGCCGACATGGCGAAGTCCTTCGGCCTCGGCTCGAAGACCGGCATCGATCTGCCCGGCGAGGCCAGCGGCCGGATCGCCGACCCGAGGTGGAAGCAGGCCTACTTCGAGTCGATGGAGGACTACTACTGCAAGGTTGCGAAGAAGCCCGGCAACGACTACCTGCACGTCTTCGCTCGCGAGTTCTGCGTCGACGGGTACAGCTACGACGCCGCCGACGCCGTCAACTTCGTCATCGGCCAGGGTGACTCCGTCATCACGCCGTTGAGCCTGGCGGTGGCGTACGGCGCCCTGGCCAACGGCGGGACCGTCTGGTCCCCGCGGGTCGGCAAGGCGATCATCGGCCCGGACGGTGAGCTGGTGCGGCGGATCCGGCCGCACAAGGTGGGCCGGGTGCCGGCCAGTAAGGCGGACCTGCGCTACATCGACCAGGCACTTCTGGGCACCGCCAAGGTCGGCACGATGGCGTGGAAGATGGGTGGTTTCCCACTCGACGAGGTGCGGATCCGGTCCAAGACCGGCACCGCGGAGGTGTACGGCAAACAGACCACGTCATGGGTCGCGACGTACGACAAGAACTATGTCGTGCTGATGATGATCGAGCAGGGTGGGACGGGATCCGGGACATCCGGTGAGGCGGTGCGCGCCATCTGGGAGGCGTTGTACGGCATCGACGGGATGGACGTCGACACCGACAACGCGGCGATCCCCGGCGCCCGACCGCCGAAGGCGCTGCCCCGCTTCGAACCCGACGGCAGCATCGCGCCGCCGCAGATTCGGGGACGGGGAGCCCACGGGTGACCGCGCTGCTCAGCACCCAGAGCTCGTCTCGGGCCGGGACCGCCACCTCGACCTGGCGCCGGCTGGACTGGTGGCTGATCGGTGCAACGGTCCTGTTGGCCGGATTCGGCTGTGCGCTGGTGTGGTCGGCGACCTCGTACCGCACCGACCTCACCGGCGGTGACTCGACGGCGTACCTGACGAAGCAGCTGCTCAACATCGCGATCGGGGTGGTGCTCGGAAGCCTGGTGGCCGCGACCGACTTCCGGTGGGTACGTGTCTGGGCGCCGGTCATCTACCTCGGTTCGGTGGCCGGGCTGCTGCTCATCTTCGTGCCGGGTGTAGGGGCGACCATCAACGGCTCGCACTCGTGGCTGTTGCTCGGTGGGCTGTCGGTGCAGCCGGCCGAGATGGCGAAGCTCGGCGTCATCGTCGGCATGGCCCTCGTGCTCGCCGAGCGCACCGAGGGCAGGCTGCGTAGTCGGCTGCGGGACTCCGACCTCGTCCCCGCGCTGGTGATCGCCGCCGTGCCGGCTGTGCTGATTCTCGCGCAGCCGGACCTCGGCACGCTGATCGTGCTGGTCGCGATCGTCTTCGGAGTCGTCGCACTGTCGGGCGCGCCGAAGCGCTGGCTGGTCGGCCTGGCGGCGGCCGCGGTTGCGGCGGTGGTGCTCGCGACGGCCGTCGGGGTGCTGGAGCGCTATCAGCTGCTGCGTTTCCAGGCGTTTACCGACCCGTCGCTGGATCCCCGCGGCGCCGGCTACAACACCATCCAGGCGCGGATCGCGATCGGCAACGGCGGCCTGTCCGGGCAGGGGCTGTTCTCGGGATCGCAGACCCAGTCAGGCTTCGTGCCCGAGCAGCACACCGACTTCGTCTTCACCGTCGCGGGTGAGGAGCTCGGTCTGATCGGGGCTGGAGCGATCATCGTGTTGTTCGCGGTGCTGTTGTGGCGTGCGCTTCGCATCGCGCACCATGCAGCCGACCTGTTCGGGAGGGTCGCAGCCGTGGGCGTCGCCTGCTGGTTCGGCTTCCAGGCTTTCCAGAACATCGGGATGTGCCTGGGCATCATGCCGGTGACGGGCGTGCCGCTGCCGCTCGTCTCGTACGGTGGTACGTCGATGTTCGCCTCGCTGATGGCACTCGGGCTGCTGCAGAACGTCCATCTGCGCTCTGACAGACGCCTCGACCCCGGTCCCGTCGGCCCGGTCGTCGGGTCCCGGCTGCAGCGCTCGCGCTTCTGACCCGCCCGCCTGCCCTTACCCCCGCGATTGGCGCGAACATGACCTGCGCCGCCGAGATCCGAGGGCGGGTTAGGCTGAGGTTCGCACGAACAGCCCAGGAGGCCTGCCCAGATGCCCGTTGCGTCGCTGTTCGACCGGCTCGAGCCGCTGCTGCCACAGGTGCAGAAGCCCATCCAGTACGTCGGCGGCGAGCTGAACTCGGCTCGCAAGGACTGGGACGCGGTGTCGGTGCGCTGGGCGCTCATGTATCCGGACGCGTACGAGGTCGGGCTGCCCAACCAGGGCGTGCAGATCCTGTATGAGGTGCTCAACGAGCGAGACTGGATCCTCGCCGAGCGTACGTACGCCGTGCTCGCCGACATGGAAGCCATGATGCGTGGGCACGGCATCCCGCAGTTCACCGTCGATGCGCATCGCCCGGTGGCGGAGTTCGACCTGCTCGGCGTCTCGTTCGCGACCGAGCTGGGCTACACCAACCTGCTCACCGCGCTCGACCTTGCCGGCATCCCCTTGCGGGCAACGGACCGGACCGATCAACATCCGCTCGTCCTCGCCGGCGGGCACGCCGCATTCAACCCGGAGCCGGTCGCCGACTTTGTGGATGCCGCGGTGCTCGGCGACGGCGAGGAGATCGTGCTGGCGATCAGCGACGTGGTGCGCGAGTGGAAGGACGAGGGTCACCCCGGCGGGCGGGTCGAGCTGCTCGGCAGGCTTGCCGCCTCGGGGGGCGTGTACGTCCCGCAGTTCTACGACGTGACCTACCTGCCGGACGGCCGGATCGACGCGGTCACCCCCAACCGCCCTGGCGTCCCGCGCCGGGTGCACAAGCACACCCTGATGGACCTCGACTCGTGGCCGTACCCCAAGCGCCCGTTGGTTCCGCTCGCGGAGACGGTCCACGAGCGCTACAGCGTCGAGATCTTCCGTGGCTGCACTCGCGGCTGCCGGTTCTGCCAAGCCGGCATGATCACCCGCCCGGTGCGCGAGCGCAGCATCACCACGATCGCCGAGATGGTGAGCAACGGGGTCGAGCAGACCGGCTTCGATGAGGTCGGCCTGCTCAGCCTGTCCAGCGCCGACCACTCTGAGATCGCCGGTGTCGCCAAAGGGCTCGGTGACCGGTACGAGGGCACGAACATCTCGCTGTCGCTGCCGTCGACTCGGGTCGACGCGTTCAACATCACCTTGGCCAACGAGTTCAGCCGCAACGGCCGGCGCTCCGGCCTCACGTTCGCGCCTGAGGGCGGCAGCGAGCGGCTGCGTCGCGTCATCAACAAGATGGTCAGCGAGGACGATCTGATCCGCACCGTCGCGGCGGCGTACTCCTCAGGCTGGCGCCAGGTCAAGCTGTACTTCATGTGCGGCCTGCCGACCGAGACCGACGAGGATGTGCTGCAGATCGCTGACCTCGCCAAGAAGGTCATCGCCACCGGTCGCGAGGTTTCCGGTCGGCGCGACATCCGGTGCACAGTGTCGATCGGCGGCTTCGTGCCCAAGCCGCACACGCCGTTCCAGTGGGCCGCGCAGCTCGACGCCGCGAGCACCGACGCCCGGCTGGCCAGACTGCGCGAGGCGATCCGGTCAGACAAGCAGTACGCCCGCGCCATCGGTTTCCGCTACCACGACGGCAAGCCGGGCATCGTCGAGGGCCTGCTCAGCCGCGGTGACCGGCGCGTCGGTTCCATCATCGAGGCGGTGTGGCGTGAGGGCGGTCGCTTCGACGGCTGGAGCGAGCACTTCTCGTACGACCGGTGGGCCCGCTGCGTCGGGGACGTCTTGGCGGACGAGCCCGTCGACCTCGAGTGGTTCACCACCCGGGAGCGCGACCGCGACGAGGTCCTGCCATGGGACCACCTCGACTCAGGTCTCGACCGCGACTGGTTGTGGCAGGACTGGCTGGACGCTCTCGACCCGCTCGGCGCCGTCGAAGTCGAGGACTGCCGCTGGACGCCGTGCTTCGACTGTGGCGTGTGCCCACAGATGGGTACCGAGATCCAGGCCGGCCCGACGGGTCGGTCACTGCTGCCCATCGCCGCGGTCAGCTGAGCGACGAACGTTCGGGCCGTCGCGGAGCCGTTGGCCAGCCGCTCAGGAGCCGAGCCTGACCGACCTGCCGCCGATCGTCGGTCGCGGGTCACGTCCGGAGTCGACGAGCCATAGGTCGCCATCGCGAACAAGTGCGTACGACACCGCCGTGCTGAACGAGGAACCGTCCGGACCGAGGACCACGACCTCCGCAAGCACGGAGGCGGTCTCGTCGGACTGCTCGCGCACGGTGACCTTCGCGACCTCGAGCTGGGGGGCGTCGAGCCCGGCGCGCTCGTTCTCCGGGGGGC
>JACCZI010000169.1 GCA_013696015.1 Nocardioidaceae bacterium | reverse complement strand
CGTAGTCGGCGTCTGAGGAGGCGAGGAAGACCGCGAGCCGAGCGATCTCGGCGGGCTCGGCGGCGCGCTTCCACGGAATGCTCTGTACCTGCTCGTCGAGCAGCTTCGGGTCATCGATGGCCGCCTGGTTGAAGGGTGTCAGCACCATACCGGGCGCCAGGCCATTGACGTTGACCCTGAGCGGCGCCAGCTCGAGGGCGAGGGTACGGGTGAGCATCCGGATGGCGCCCTTGGAGCAGTCGTAGTCCGCGCCGCCCGCATTCGGCACGTCTTCGTGCACGGATGTGACGTTGATGATCTTCCCGCCCCCACCTGCATCGGTGCGGAGCTGGGCGAAACGACGGCAACAGAAGAAGTAGCCGTAGACGTTGGTGCGTATGGCCTTGTCCCAGACATCGGTAGGGAGCTCGGCGACCTTGCTTCCCGATGCGTCGACACCCGCGTTGTTCATGAGGACGTCTGGCGCGCCGAAGGTCTGTACCGCCTGGTCGAACATGGCGGCGACTTGTCCTTCATCGCTGACGTCGCACTGGACGACGATCGCGCGCCGGTTCTCAGCCTCCACCGCCTTGCGGGTATGGTCTGCGCCGTCCGCGTCGCTCAGGTAGTGGACGACAACGTCCGCGCCTTCCTTGGCGAACTCCACCGCCGTCGCCTGACCGATCCCGGAATCCGATCCGGTGATGAGGGCCACCAAGCCATCGAGTCGTTTGGCTGCCATGTGCTACTCCTTCTGGTCGTTATGACTGGTCGGCCGCGGGCTGGCCGAGGCGCCAGGCGGCGTTGATAAGGCCGACGTGGGAGAACGCCTGTGGAAAGTTGCCCAACAACTCGCCCGTCTGTGGATCTGCCTCTTCCGCGAGCAGACCGAGGTCGTTGGCGTGCCCGGTGGCGCTGAGGAACCACGACCGCGCCCGGTCCAGTTGTCCAGCCAGAGCAAGGCACTCGACCAGCCAGTACGTACAGATCAGGAAACCACTGGGGTCGCTGGGCCAGCGGCGAACCAGCCCGCCGTCGGTCAGTTCGCGTTCGATTGCCTCGACAGTGCCTCGCATGCGCTCGTCATCCGGGGGCAGGAATCCGACCAGTGGCAGCAGGAGCACAGAGGCGTCGAGGTCGTCGGACCCGAAAGCTCCGGTGTAGGCACCGGCCTGCTCGCTCCAGGCCCTGTCGAGGACAGCACTGCGTACGGCGTCGCGAGCCTTCGCCCAGGCGTCCGGATCTGCCTCGGCGCCGAGACGGGGGGCGAGGTCGACGGCCCGGTCGAGCGCCACCCAACACATGACTTTCGAGGAGGTGTAGTGACGGTGCTGGTCCCTGGCCTCCCACATCCCGGCGTCGCGCTGTTGCCAGGTATCAGCGGCCCGGTTGGCGAGCGCGACGAGCAGCTGCTGTACGGGCTGCGTGAACTGCCCGAGCTGGCTCTCGAGTAGATGGGCCGCGTCGAGCACCTCACCGAAGACGTCAAGCTGATTCTGCTTCCATGCCTCGTTGCCGACCCGCACGGGTGCGCTCTCTCGGTAGCCCCCCAAGTGCTCGAGGACGTGCTCGGTCAGGTCGCGCTCGCCCTCGACGCCGTACATGATCTGGACGAGCTCGCGTCTCACGTGACCGGCGCTCTCGGCCAGCCAGGCGAAAAACCTCTCGGGTTCGTTGGGGCAGGCAGCCAACCAGAGCGAGCGGAGAGTGAGGCTGAGGTCGCGCAGCCACGCGTAGCGGTAGTCGAAGTTCAGCTCCCCACCCATCGTCTCGGGGAGCGACGTCGTGGCCGCTGCGACGATCGCACCCGACGGTCCGTACGTCAGACCTTGCAGCACTAGTGAGCTGCGGCGCACCTGCTCCGGAAAGTCGCCGTTGTAGCCGGTGTGCTGCGCCGTCCAGGAGGTCCACCCGTCCAGGGTGTCCTCGAGGGACGGAACACCCGCCACGTCGGATGCCCGGCCGAAGCTCGGCACATATGAGAGTCGTAGGTCAACGACATCGGCCGTGGCCACGTCGAACTCGCTGAGGACGGAACCGTCCTCGAGGCGCAAGGGCACCTGAGTGCTCAGCGTGAGGGTCACCGGACCGCCCTTGGCCTCGACTCCACCGTGGATCTGTCGAAGGTTCGGCTCGGTACGCCCGTACTCCATGCGCGGCGAGAAGTCGGTGCCCATCCGTACGGTTCCCTGCCGGCCTTCGACTCGGCGCAGCAGCATGTGCGGGCTGCGCAGCCCGATCTCATGACCGCGGGCGCCGGGCTCCAGGAGCAGCGCGTCGGTGACGCTGACGACTCCGGTGGGCGTGCGAAAGACCGTCCGCAGCACCTGCGTGTCGCCGATGTAGCTGCGCTCACTGGTGAAGTCGTCGACCGGCCGCAGTGCCCAGTGACCGGCGGCGGGGTCGAGCAGACGGCCGAGCACCGACGGGGAGTCGAAGCGCGGAACACACCACCAGTCGACCGACCCGGACCGGTCCACCAATGCGGCTGAATGGCAATCAGAGAGAAAGCCGTAGTCGGCTATGGCCGGCTGCTGGCCGCTTGGTGGGTCCGCGTCGTCCATGGTCTGCATGGTAGGCCCGTTGTGCGGAGCCCCGATCGGACAGCAGTCTGATGTCCACAGTCTGTAAGGTCTGGCGCTCTCTTCTGGCGCAGATCAGACCCGCGATCGACGCGGGGGTGAAGTGGAGACGTAGGGGCGGTGAACCCGTACGCCTCCACCCCGGGGAACCCTCAGCGGGTGGTGGCGGCGTCGTCCTGCATCGCGCCAGGCCCGGTCAGGAACGGCGAGACCGCGTCCAAGACCTCCGCCGACGTTAGCGGCGTCTCGGTTGCTCCCATGTAGACACCGCCCTCGGGCTCGAGCCCGAGCAAGTTGCCCACTATGGCGGCGTGCCGCGCCTCGACGCCGAAGATGCCTGCCGCGGCCTGCAGGATGGCCTTGTCCGTGATGAAACCGGCTGCGCCGAGGTAGGCACTCACACCGGTGTTCTCGAAGGTGTGGCTGGTGGTCAGGTATTTTGAGCGGCTTTCGAAGGCGTCACCAAAGTCGACACCCGGGGCCGCCACCGGTGAACCACCCAACTTCATGATCGTCGACCTGATGGTCGCGACGTGAGACTCCTCATCGATCTGGACCTTGTCGAGGTACTGCCTCTCCTTGCCCGACAACAGCCCGGCGGAGTTGCCCTGGCGGTAGAACTCGGCCTCGAGGTATTCGAGTGTCAACGCGTAGTTGAGCACGTCGACGTCGTCCTCGAAGTCCGCGGCCTGCGCCCAAGCGAACTTGTTGTTCAGCGCACCCACGGCCACGGTTGCTGGCACCACAGCCGTCCTGCCCTTGACGAAGTCACTGCGTTTGATCGTCATCCTCGGCTCTCCTAGCTCTTGATGAACGGCATGGCGGCCTTGAGGACGGCCTTCATCGGAAGGTTCGCCTCGATCGGCCCTGGGAAAGGATCGCCACCGGTGAGATCGGCGAGAATGGCGGCGTGCCGGGACTCGACGCCCGCGATGGACGCCGCTGCAGCGAGGAGGTCCCCGCTCTCGATCAGCGGCACCTGGCCGTGGTAAGCCTTGACACCGAGCTCCTCGAACGTCGACGCCGTCGCAAGGAACTTGCCCTTGTCGGTGAACGTCCCCTTCGGGAATGTCAGCTTCGGTTTCGCGACCGGCTTACCACCGAGCCCTGTGATCGTGTCGGTGACTGCCTGCACGTGGGCACGCTCGTGGTCGCGGATCGGAGTCACCAGGGCCAGCTCACGTCCGCTGAGCAAACCGGCGGCGATGCCGCGATCGTAAAACCCGGACTCTAGGTACTCGAGGGTGAGGGCGTAGTTGAGGATGTCGAGATCGCCGCTGGCAGGACCCTTACGGGTGCCCACGGCGGAGGCGGCGCTCGACCGGAGGAACGATCGCGGGTCGCCGGCCGCGGCGGCGACGTACGTCGCCCCGACCCCGACCAGCAGCGCGTTTCGGAGGAAAGACCGTCGATCATGCTCCGAGCGGAACTCGACGACAGGTTTCCCGTCGAACAGCTGGTTGCCTTGTGGTTGATTCATGACTCTCCCTGCATGGGGATGGTTGGGCGCACGTGCTCAGGTCTGGGTGTCCCTAGCTCGCCCTCCCCTCGTCTAACGCACGCGCCCGAACCACGATGCGCTGGAAGTGAGCCGTGAGGGGGTTGCACGCAAACAGCGTCACCATCCGAGTACGGGGGTTCGCTGGTTGCTCGAGGACGTACCGCACGTAGCCGGACTGCGGCACGATCGTGACGTCGTCCACGGCGTAGCGGAACCGCTCGCCGCCCTCGGTAATCGTGATCGTGTCGCCAGGCGAGAGCCGGTCGAGATAGAGGAAGGGTCGCGTCTCGGTGGTGCGATGCCCGCTGATCACGCTGTTGCCGGGTTCGCCGGGAGCCGGGGTGCCCGGCCAGTGCCCAGGTCCTTCGCGCAGGGCGTCCTCATGCACGCCATCGACCAAGGGCGTGCTTAGGCCGATCGCCGGGATCGTCAGGCGTCCGATCGGAACCGCATCATCCGGTCCGGCCCGGACCAGCTTCACCGGGGCGCCCGCGAGCGGCCGGTCCTGTGACTCGGGCCGACGTCCTTCTCGCAAGTCGTCGAGCATCCGGACCACCAGTGACGTGTCGGATCGAGCACCGCCGGCAAGCGCGGCATCCCCCGCTTCCGGGGAGACCGAACGGCCCCCGCCAACGGAGCTGAACGCAACGGTGAGTACCGTGACCGCGACCAAGAGTGAGGAAATTGCGGTGACCCAGTGCGCCAAACGGCGCGACTTACGACCGAAGTCCATGCACAACACTGTAAGTAGTCGAGTGGTAACTGTCAATAATCGGATATTTCACCAGATAGTGCCCGGGACACTGCACATCAGACTGGCGGCATCGTCGGCGCAATCGTCGCCACAGCATGTGAGGGAGAGCCTGTCGCCATTCCGGTGGCTGGTGGCAGCGCCGGTCTCACACCGCTGACCGAGCACCGTCGACTCAGGCGTCGCGCACCGGTTCCCAGCCCTCGGTGAAGAGCTCGAGGCGGAGCCCTTTGACGTTGAAGTCGCGCGGACAGATGAACAACGCGACCCCGTTCACCGGGTCGTCGGATGCGACAACACCGTAGACATCGGTGATCCGGGCATGGCGAGCCTCGGGGTGCGAGAGCCAGCCGCCGTAACACTGCTCCTGATCCCCGTTGCTCCAACCTCCCGACATCTGCCACGGGCCTGCGCAGGACGTCACGTGCTCTCGGGCGCTGGCGCCGCCCGAGAGTCGCAACTGGCCCGTCGCGCCCCATTGCACCCCGCACAGTGCTCGGTTGAGAACGCCGGACGAGTCGGAATACACCAGCGCAAGCATGCCGATGTTCCCGACGTACCGTTCCCTCACCAGGCGAACATTTCGAGGGCGGACCGACCCCCGGCGGTCGGAGGCAATCTGTGTCACCGCCAGATCGAATGCGGACATGACCCCTCCTCGGATCTGCCGTGAAACATGGGGCCTGATGCCGCCACAACGTGGGCGGGCGACTAACCGGCCGGACACAACTCAACCATGGCGTCTGTGACGCGCGAGGATGGCCAGGTGCCCCGTCTGCTGCGGCTAGCCCCGTGATCTCCCGCGACGTCGCCCGCGAGCTGCGCCGGCTCGGGGTGCGCTGGCAACCGCGCCCCGGGGACCGCTTCATCGTGGACGAGCCGGAGATGGTCGACTCAGTCTTCTGGGTCAGCGACTTCACGATCGAGATACATGAGTACGGCACCCAAAGAGTGCTCGGCTTCAACGGCACCACCGAGTGGGCTCTGGACTCCGTCCCGGTCGAGCAGTGCCTGTGGCTGCCGCGCGAAGACCAGCTGCGTGAGCTGCTCGGCGCGATGCTGGTACGGCTCGAGCGCGACGACCAGGCGTGGGCCGTCAGCTGGCGGCTCGAGAGCGCCGAGCACCGAGCGATCGCGGCGGAGGTCGACGAGGCGTACGCGGCAGCCCTGGTGGCGGCGCTTCGGTGACGCCGGGCGTCAAGAGCCGGCTAGAACCGGTCGTACGGCCACGGCCGGCCGGCGTAACGCTCCAGCGACGGCCCGGTCGGCCGCACGAGGGTGCCGAGCACACCGCCAGCCACGTGCAGCAGGCGGGCCGTGAACAGTCGCGCAAACGGGTCGTCTCGCAACGCGGCAACCTGGTCCGCCCGATCAGCGTGCGCCACGGTGAGCGCGCCGGCGACCGAGACCGGGTCGGCGCTCAACAACGACACCGCGCAGGGCCGGCCGTCGCGCAGTACGGCGCGTCGGGCCTCCACGATGGCGGGATCATCGGCGATCGGCTCCGACCCGGAGGCGGCCAAGGCCAATGAGACGACGCACTCCGGTCCCTGGCTGTCATGAATCCGGGGATC
>JACCZI010000121.1 GCA_013696015.1 Nocardioidaceae bacterium | reverse complement strand
GGGTGCCCCCGGCAGGATTCGAACCTGCGCACCCGGCTCCGGAGGCCGATGCTCTATCCCCTGAGCTACGGGGGCCCAAGGCTGCCACCGGATGCTATCGGACCTGGTGGCTGGCCAACCGTCCTCGCCGGTGCGTACGACACGTCGGTCCAGCCGCCAACCCCGGCCCGCTCACCCCCGCAATTGGCGGGAACCTGACGCGAATCGGGGATCGGCCGGTCATCTTCACGCCAATTGCGGGGGCCTGCGGCGAGCAGCGGTCCGGCCGCTGCGTGTTCACGTGGCCTGCGTCGGGTGAATGCAGCATCGTTCTGGTCGTGCCCGAGCGGATCTTGGTGGTCGACGACACGGAGTCCATCCGCCGACTGATTCGACTCAACCTCGAGCTGGAGGGGTTCGAGGTCTTCGAGGCCTTCGACGGGCAGGACTGCCTGGAGCGGGTCGCCACCGATCGGCCCGACCTCGTCACGCTCGACCTGGTCATGCCACGACTCGACGGGTTTGCCACCGCGGCTGCCCTGCGAGCGGATCCGCGGACCGCCAGGATGCCGATCGTGGTCGTGACGACGCAGGGTCAGCCTGCCTATCGACGCCGTGCTGATTCGCTCGGCATCGACGCGTATGTCACGAAGCCCTTCCACCCGGCCACCTTGGTGACGACCGTTCGTGAGGTGTTGTCGCGGCGCGCACAGTAGAGGGGTGTCGCTCGGGCGCCGATACGCTGAGTGCGTGAATCCGGACGAGCTCTCCACCGCCGTCGTCGATGTGCTGCGGGCGCTCGTGGCGGACGGCGCCATCGCCCTGCCAGGTGGGGCACCGGCACGAGTGACGGTCGAGCGACCGAAGGTCAAGGACCACGGTGACTACGCCACCAACATCGCCCTGCAGCTGGGCAAGGCAGCTGGCCTGAAGCCGCGCGAGCTCGCCGGCCTGGTCGCCGATCGCCTCGTCGGCGTCGAAGGCATCGCAGCTGTCGAGGTCGCCGGGCCAGGGTTCCTCAACATCCGCGTTGCTGCAGCGGCACAAGGGATCGTGGCACAGCAGGTCGTGGCGGCGGGACCCGCGTACGGCTGGTCCGACCTCGTACGCGGCGAGCGGGTCAACCTCGAGTTTGTCTCGGCGAACCCCACCGGACCGGTCACGTTGGCCTCGGCGCGGTGGGCTGCGGTGGGCGATGCGCTGGCACGGCTGGTGTCCTCGCAGGGCGCCGAGGTGACGCGCGAGTACTACTTCAACGACCACGGTGCACAGATCGACCGCTTCGCCCGCTCGTTGCTCGCCCGGGCCCGGGGCCGGATCGTGCCCCCTGATGGCTACCAGGGCGCGTACGTCGACGAGGTCGTCACGCAGGTCCTGGCACGACACCCGGAGATCGAGCACGCACCGGACGCCGAGGCGCAGGAGGTGCTGCGGCGCGAGGGCGTGGCGCTGATGTTCGACGAGGTCAAGGCCAGCCTGCACGACTTTGGCGTGGACTTCGACGTGTTCTTCCACGAGAACTCGCTGCACGAGTCGGGGGCTGCCGGGCGTGCCATCGAGCGGCTGCGCAGTCTGGGCATGATGTATGAGGCCGACGGTGCGCTGTGGTTGCGGACAAGTGACTTCGGGGACGACAAGGACCGCGTGGTCGTCAAGTCAGACGGCAGTCCGGCCTACATCTCCGGCGACCTCGCCTACTACCTGGACAAGCGCGAACGCGGCTTCGACCGCTGCGTGATCCTCCTGGGCGCCGACCATCACGGCTACGTCGGTCGGTTGATGGCGATGTGCCAGGCGTTCGGCGACGTGCCGGGGCAAAACCTCGAGCTGCTGATCGGACAGCTGGTCAACCTCGTCCGCGACGGGCAACCGGTGCGCATGTCCAAGAGGGCAGGAACTCTGCTGACGTTGGAAGACCTTGTCGACGCCATCGGTGTCGACGCTGGCCGGTACGCCCTCGTGCGCTACTCGATGGATGCGACCATCGACATCGACCTCGACCTGTGGACGCGGCACAGCAACGACAACCCGGTCTACTACGTGCAGTACGCGCACGCCCGGATGGCGTCGATCCTGCGCAACGCCGCCGACCTCGGTCTGTCCCCGGCGGGTGCGGACTTCGAGCCGCAGCTGCTGGACGCTCCGACTGCAGGTGACCTGCTGCGAGCCCTCGCCGACTTCCCGCGGACCGTCGCATCCGCGACCGAGCTGCGGGAGCCGCACCGGGTCGCGCGATATCTCGAAGACACCGCGGCGTCCTTCCACAGGTTCTACGACGAGTGCCGGGTGCTGCCACGAGGTGACGAGGAGCCGTCGGCACGTCATCGGGCGAGGTTGCTGCTCGTCGCTGCCAGCCGGCAGGTGCTCGGCAACGGCCTCGCCCTGCTCGGCGTGTCCGCGCCCGAGCGGATGTGAACCGAGGACTCGTGCGTACCGACGAGGCCGCGGCCGACGCAGCCGCACCGCGACACGGTCGCGGCCATCCGGCATGGCTGCGCACGCCTGCCGACGCCAACTCGCTCCTCACCGCGTTATGGCCGGCAAACGTCCGCCGCGCGCCGGACGGGGAGCTCGAGGTCGCGGGCGTCCCAGTACAACGGCTCGCCCGCCGGCATGGCACGCCGGTGTTCGTCGTGGACGAGGACGACTTTCGGTCTCGTGCCCGCGCCTTCCGGGACGCCTTCGCCGGCGGCACCGTCTTCTATGCCGGGAAGGCGTTCCTGTGCGTCGCGGTCGCCCGCTGGGTGGTCGAGGAGGGGCTGTCGCTCGACGTGTGCAGTGGTGGTGAGCTGGCTGTCGCCGAGCGGGCTGGTGTGCCGCCGCAGCGGATTGCCTTCCACGGCAACAACAAGTCCGTCCCTGAGCTGGCGCGAGCGCTCGAGCTCGGTGTGGGCCGCATCGTCGTCGACTCCTCGGCAGAGATCACGCGGCTGGCCGCCCTGGCCCGCGACCGCGGCGTGGTGGCTCCGGTGCTGCTGCGGGTCACCGCCGGCGTCGAGGCACACACCCACACCCACATCGCGACGGCGCACGAGGACCAGAAGTTCGGCTTCTCCATCACCGCCGGCGATGCCCTCGCCGCGGCACGAGTAGTGGCAGCGGACCCTGCGCTACGCCTGCTGGGCCTGCACTCCCACATCGGGTCGCAGATCTTCGACACGGCCGGCTTCGAGTTGGCGGCTCGCCGTGTCCTCGGGCTGCACGCGCAGATCGCCGTCGACACAGGGCACATCTGCTCCGAGCTCGGGCTCGGCGGCGGCTTCGGCATCGCTTACACCACACGAGACGACCCCCAGGCGCCCGCACACCTCGCGGCAGAGCTCGGCGCCGCCGTCAGTTCGGAGTGCAGGTCGCTGGGCATCGACGTGCCGCAGCTGAGCGTCGAGCCGGGGCGGGCGATCGCCGGTCCGTCGACGTGCACTTTGTACGAGGTCGGCACGGTCAAGCGGGTCCCGCTCGGAGGTGGGGCGACGCGTACATACGTGGGTGTCGACGGTGGCATGAGCGACAACATCCGGGCCGCGTTGTATGCAGCGGACTACTCGTGCACGCTCGCCTCACGCCGGTCGCAGGCCGCGCCGGTGCTGGCTCGGGTGGTGGGCAAGCACTGCGAGTCAGGTGACGTCGTCGTACGCGACGAGTACCTGCCCGGCGACGTCACGGCCGGCGACCTGCTTGCCGTGCCGGGTACCGGCGCATACTGCCGCTCGCTGGCCAGCAACTACAACCACGTTCCGCGCCCTGGCGTCGTCGCGGTCAGAGCGGGTCGGGTCCGGTTGCTGGTACGCCCCGAGACCGAGGACGACCTGTTGCGGCTGGACGTCGAATGAGCCTGGCGGCGCCAAGAGCGCTGCGTGTCGGTCTGCTGGGGTGCGGGGTCGTCGGTAGCGAGGTGGCGCGACGCCTCGTCGAGAACACCGATGAGCTGGCAGAGCGCGTGGGCACGCGGCTGGAGCTCGCCGGGATCGCGGTGCGCCGGACGGGTCGCACCCGGCCCCAGGCGCTCGACCCAGGACTTTTCACCACCGACGCACCCGGGCTCGTCAAGCGCAGCGACGTCGTCATCGAGGTGATCGGCGGTATCGAGCCGGCTCGCGGCCTCATCCTGACCGCTCTTGAGGGCGGAGCGTCGGTCGTCACCGCAAACAAGACGCTGCTGGCCGAAGATGCCGGGACGCTGGTGGATGCGGCGACGACGGCGGGTTGCGACCTGTACTTCGAGGCAGCCGTCGCCGCCGCGGTACCGATTCTGCGTCCGCTGCGTGAGTCGCTGGCGGGGGACCGGGTGCTGCGGGTCACCGGCATCGTCAACGGCACGACGAACTTCATCCTGGACAAGATGTCGACCGAGGGCACCGGCTTCGCGACGGCGCTGCAAGAGGCGCAGGCGCATGGCTACGCCGAGGCCGACCCGACCGCGGACGTCGAGGGCCACGACGCCGCCGCCAAGGCCGCGATCCTGGCCAGCCTCGCCTTCCACACCCGGGTCGTCGCAGGGGACGTCCACCGGGAAGGGATTCGTGAGGTCTCGACCGCGGTCATCACCTCGGCGACCCAGATAGGTCATGTGGTCAAGCTCCTTGCGGTGTGCGAGCGGCATGACGACGTCGATCCTGCGGCGGTCTCGGCCCGGGTGCACCCGGCGATGATCCCGGCGGGCCATCCCCTGGCCAGCGTCCGCGGGGCGTACAACGCCGTGTTCGTGGAGGCTGAGGCAGCCGGTCGGCTCATGTTCTACGGGCCTGGCGCCGGTGCTGCGCCGACGGCATCGGCCGTGCTGGGGGACCTTGTCACCGTTGCCCGCCACCGGCTCCACGGCGCCGGCTCTCGCGGCAGTGGGCACAATGATGGACGAGGTGATCCGGCGCCGCCACGGTTAGCGATCCTGCCCATCGGCGCCATCGTGACCCGCTACCACATCGCGCTCGCCGTTGCCGACCGCGCCGGTGTGCTCGCGGTGGTCGCGCAGGAGTTCGCTCGCCACGACGTGTCGATCGAGACCGTCCGGCAGGAGGGGCGCGGGACGGACGCACAGCTCGTGGTGGTCACCCACCGGGCAACCGACGCCGCACTGGCGGCCACCGTCGCCGGGTTGCGCCGGATCGACGTAGTACGCGAGGTGTCGTCGGTGGTGCGTGTCGAGGCAGAGGACGCCTGAGACGAGATGGCTCATCAGTGGCGTGGCGTCGTCGAGGAGTACCGCCAGTGGCTTCCGGTGGGAGCCGCGACCCCGGTCGTGACGCTGCGGGAGGGCGGCACTCCGCTGCTGTCGTCGCAGTGGTTGTCGCGGTCGGTGGGCGCCGACGTGTGGTTGAAGGTCGAGGGGGACAACCCGACCGGGTCGTTCAAGGACCGGGGCATGACGGTGGCCATGTCGGTCGCGGTGGAGCAGGGCGCTCGGGCTTGTGTGTGCGCCTCGACCGGCAACACCTCGGCGTCGATGACAGCGTACGCGGCGCGGGCCGGGCTGCGTCCGGTCGTCCTCGTCCCGCACGGCAAGATCGCCGCCGGCAAGATGGCGCAGGCGGTGGTTCACGGCGCCACGGTGGTCCAGGTGCGCGGCGGCTTCGACGACTGCCTGGTGATCGCTCGTCAGCTCGCCGACCGGTACCCCGTCGTCCTCTTCAACTCGGTGAACCCGATGCGGATCGAGGGGCAGCAGACGGCGGCCTTCGAGGTGGTCGACGCACTCGGTGACGCGCCGGACGTCCATGTGCTGCCGGTCGGCAACGCCGGCAACATCACCGCCTACTGGCGTGGGTACGCCGCGTACGCCGATGCCGGGATGACGACGCGGCTCCCACGGATGTGGGGGTTCCAGGCAGCCGGTGCGGCTCCGCTGGTCACCGGTGTCGTCGTCTCCGCGCCGGACACGGTCGCGACGGCGATCCGGGTCGGCAACCCGGCCTCGTGGGCCTCGGCGATTCTGGCCCGTGACGCGTCGCACGGTCGGATCGATGCGGTGAGCGACGCGCAGATCCTGCAGGCACAACACGATCTGGCGACCCGTGAGGGTGTCTTCGTCGAACCAGCGTCGGCCAGTGGTGTGGCCGGGCTGCTGCTCGCAGCGAGGCAGGGCGAGGTGCCCGAGGAGGCGCGTGTCGTGGTGACCCTCACCGGTCACGGGCTCAAGGACACCGCGACGGCGCTGGCCGGCTCTGGGTCTGTCGTTGACTCGGTGATCGACGCCGACGTGCACGCCGCGGCAGACGCCGCGGGCCTGGTGTGACCACCATGCGCTATCTGTCTGACGCCGTCACAGTCACAGCTCCGGCGAGCAGCGCCAACCTCGGCCCCGGCTTCGACGCCCTGGGCCTGGCGCTGGCCTTGGCTGATCGAGTCGACGCCCGCGTGACGGCCTCCGGTCTGGAGGTCGAGGTACGCGGAGCCGGCGCGCCCCTGGTGCCGCGGGACGAGGCGCATCTCGTCGTTCGAGCGATGCGGGCAGCCTTTGACCTCATGGGCGGACAACCCCCCGGGTTGCACGTGTGGTGCGTCAACTCGATTCCGCACGGCCGTGGCCTCGGCTCGAGCGCCGCAGCCGTGGTTGCGGGTGTCCTGAGCGCCCGTGCCCTGGTGAGCGACCCGGCCAACCGGCTCGGCGACCCGGCGGTCCTTGCCCTCGCGGCAGAGCTGGAGGGCCACCCCGACAACGCGGCGGCCTGCCTGCTCGGGGGGCTGACCGTTGCCTGGTGGGGACGCTGCGGCGCGGAGGCGGTACGGATGGACGTGCGGCTCAATGCTGCGG
>JACCZI010000082.1 GCA_013696015.1 Nocardioidaceae bacterium | reverse complement strand
CACCATGCCGGGCGCCGGCTTGCGGCAGTCACACCCGTCGTCGCTGCCGTGCGGGCACACCTCGACGACGTCGAACGGTCCCACCAGCTCCTCGACCCTGGCGTTGACGGCCCGGAGCTGCTCGGCGGTGATCAGACCCCGGGCGACGCCCGACTGGTTGCTGACCACCCCGACGCGGACACCGGCGGTGCGCAGCGCCTGCAGCGCCTCGCGGGCACCGGCGACCGGCTCCACCCGGGCCGGGTCGGCGTTGTAGGGCACGTCGAGCACCAGGGTGCCGTCCCGGTCGAACAACACCAGCTCCGGCGGACCGTGCCAGCGGCGCACCCGTCGGTGCCGCCACGTCCCGACACCGGTGTGCCAGCTCGCCGCCCCCGGGATCACGATGCTGGTCAGCACCATGCGCAGCACTTCGGCACGATCCCGCGGCCCAGGTGCGATACGTGCAACGGACAGCTCCCCGACGCCGAGCAACCAGCCGGCGGCACCTACCGACGCCAACCAGGGCCGGCGACCCACCGCGGCGCCGACAGCGAGGAGCCCCGCCGCCGTGGTGGCCAGATGGCGACGCCGCCGACCTCGCGGGGCGGCGGCTCGGTCCCGCCAGCTCGGACCGTGCAGCCGGCGCATCAGCACGTCATCGGCGTTGCCGGCCTGCTGCCGCACGCTCACCCAATCGTCGGTGTCTCGCACGGGGTGGCGAATGCAGCGCTCTCCGGTCACCAGGCGACCACCGCTCTCGAGCACCCGCAGCCCGAGGTCGGCGTCCTCGCGGTATGCGCGGGGGAACCGCTCGTCGAAGCCGCCCACCGCACGCAGCGCCGAGTGCCGGTAGGTCATGTCCGCCGTGATCCACGCGGCATTCGCCAGGCCGGACGTGGAGCGCTCCCAGTCGGTGGGGTGACGCTGCGTGGGCAGCGGCACGTGGACCCGGCCCTGGATGCCGGCAACCCGAGGGCCGGAGTCGGCCAGGTCGCGGGCCAGCCGCAGGTACCAGTCGTCGTACGGGATCACGTCGTCGTCCAGGAAGCTCACCCACGGCGTACGGGCGGTCCGCCAGCCGACGTTGCGGGCCCGCGCCGGGCCACCGCCACCGGAGCGACGCAGCACCAGGCCGGGGATGGCGGTCGCGAGGCGCGCCAGCTCGAGCGGCTCGCCCGCCGTCCGGTCGTCGACGACCACGACACCCTCGGGGCGCGGACCCTCGATACGGGCCAGCACGTCAAGCAGCGACTCCAGGCTCGCCCTGCCCACGGTCGGCACGACCACTGTCGTCGGGAGACGTTCCATCAGAACGCCCGGCGGCGCACGACGAACGGCCCGATCGCCAGCAGGTCGACCGGAGCCGAGCCGAAGCACTCCAGCGCATCACGCGGGTCGTCGACCATCGGCCGACCAGCGGTGTTGAGGCTGGTGTTGACGACGACGGGCAGGCCGGTGCGACGCTCGAAGGCGGACAACATTTGCGCTACCAGCGGTTCGTCGACAGGGTCCACGGTCTGTACCCGCGCCGTCCCGTCCACGTGGACCACTGCGGGGATGCGGTCGCGCCATGCGGGATCGACATCGTGCACGAAAAGCATGTACGGCGAGGGCAGCGGACCGCGGGAGAAGATGGCGCTGGCACGAGCCGCAAGCACCATCGGCGCCACGGGTCGGAACTGCTCGCGACCCTTGACGTCGTTGAGCCGCTCCAGGTTGTCCGCATACCCGGGATGCGCCAACAACGAGCGGTGGCCGAGCGCCCGGGGCCCGTACTCGCTGCGCCCCTGGAACCAGGCCACCACGCAGTTCGCCGCCAGGGCAGAGGCGACGGTCTCGGCGACGTCGTCAACCCGCTCGTACGGCACCCGGGCGGTCGTCAACCAGGCCTCGACCTCGTCGTCGTTCCAGCCGCGGCCGAGGTCGACGCCCGGCATTGGTGTCGTCAGGTCACCGCCGGACCGTGCGACGTGCAGCGCTCCGCCCAACGCGGTGCCGGCGTCACCTGCCGCCGGTTGGACCCAGAGCCTGCGGTACGGCCCGTCGCCGGCCAGCCGGCTGTTGGCGACACAGTTGAGCGCGACTCCACCGGCCAGCGTCAGGGTGTCACCACCGGTGCGACCCTGCAGCCACCCGGCGAGCTCGAGCAGCACCTCCTCCAGACGCAGCTGCAGGCTGGCCGCGAGGTCGGCGTGGTCAGCGGTCCACTCCTCGCCGGAAGACCGCGCCTTGACCAGGCTCGACCAGTCGACGGGGTCGGTCCGGAAACCGCCGTCACCGGTCGTCCGGATCGCCACGCGCAGCTCGGGCAGGAACCGCGGACTGCCGTACGACGCGAGCGCCATGACCTTGTACTCGTCACTGCTCCGCAAGAAACCCAGGTGCTCGGTGACATCCTCGAAGACGAGCCCCAGCGAGTGCGGCAGCGCCTGACTGGCAAGGATCTCGAGCGCGCCGTCGTCGTAGCGCCCGGCCAGGTGGCTCACCGACTCTCCCCGGCCGTCGAGCACCAGGACATCGGTCTGCGGGTGCGGCGACGCCAGCCCGGCTGAGGCGGCGTGAGCGATGTGGTGCGGCACGAAGCACACCTGCCCCGGGTCCAGACCGGGCAGTGCCGTGGCGAGGAAGCCCGGCGCGGTGCGCGCGTACGCCAGCCGCAGGTGGTCCCAGGGGTCCCGAAGGCCCATCTCCTCCGCCGGACGGGCCAGCGCCGGGTCGAAGGAGTAGGCAACCGCGTCGAGGTCGGCGGCATCGATGCCCGCCTGGTCCAGGCACCAGCGGGCTGCCTGCTCCGGGAGCTCCCAGGCGGAGAACGGGACCGGCCGCTTGCCGTGCTTGCGCCGGCTGAAGCGCTCCTCCTCCCCGGCCGCGACGGTCTCCCCGTCGATGACGAGTGCGGCGGCGGGGTCGTGGAAGATCGCGTTGATCCCCAGGACCTTCAAGCCCAATCCCTCCTCCCCGTCGCTGCTGCCTGGTACCGACGGGGAGGAGTGCCCACTTCTCCGGGTGAGAAACGCTGCTCCGCCGAGAAGCCCTCCTCGGGCGGCGGCAAAGCTACCGAGACCCACCATTGGGCACCCGTTGCATGAATGGCACACGTCGGGGC
>JACCZI010000258.1 GCA_013696015.1 Nocardioidaceae bacterium | reverse complement strand
TTCTCGTTCTGACAGCTGACGACGAGCCCCGAGGGCAGATGCGTGATCCGCACCGCCGAGTCGGTGGTGTTGACGCTTTGTCCTCCCGGTCCCGATGACCTAAACACGTCGATGCGCAGGTCCGCGTCGTCGATGACGACGTCGACGGGATCGGCCTCAGGCATCACCAGTACGCCGGCGGCCGACGTGTGGATGCGCCCCTGGGACTCGGTCACCGGCACCCGCTGCACCCGGTGCACCCCGCCCTCGTACTTCAACAACGCGTACGGCGCCTCACCCCGCCCGGCGCTGCGTGTGGCCTTCACGGCAACCGTGACGGACTTGTAGCCTCCGAGGTCGGACTCGGTGACGTCGAGCATCTCGGTGCGCCAACCACGGCGCTCGGCGAACCGCAGATACATGCGGAGCAGGTCTGCGGCGAACAGGGCAGACTCCTCGCCGCCCTCCCCCGCCTTGACCTCGAGGATGACGTCCTTGTCGTCGCTCGGGTCGCGGGGCACCAGCTGCCCGCGCAACCGCTCGGCCAGGCGGGTCTGGCGCCGCTCGAGCATCTCTGCCTCGGCCCTGAAGCCGCTGTCCTCATCGGCGAGCTGGTGGGCGGCGGCCAGGTCGTCGCTCGTGCGCTGCATCTCGCGGTACGTGCGCACGACCTCGTCCACCCGGGCGTAGCGCTGCGCGATCTGCCGCGCCCGGGCCTGGTTGGTGTGCAGCGCCGGGTCGCCCAGCTGGCGTTCGAGCTCGGCATGCTCGGCGACGAGCGACTCGACCGCCTCGACTCCCTCGAACATTGGGGACAGGCCTCCTCGGAGACGGATGCGGACGTGGCACACCCCCGGCCACAGGGCGAGCCTGTGCACCGGGGGTGGTGTCGCTACTTGCTGGTGTCCTTCCCGCCGCCTGCCTTCGCGTACCGCTTCTCGAAGCGGGCCACGCGGCCACCGGTGTCGAGGATCTTCTGCTTGCCGGTGTAGAAGGGGTGGCAGTTGGAGCACACGTCGGCGTGGATGGTGCCGCCGGTCGCGGTGCTGCGCGTCGTGAACGTGTTGCCGCAGGTGCACGTCACCTCGGTGTCGACGTACTGCGGGTGGATGTCGGGCTTCATGGTGTCCTCTCCGGCTTCGGCCGCCGGGTCGTCGGAGCTGCGACGTGAACCGGAAGCTCACTCAAGTGTGCCATCTCAGCGTGCGGGGTTGCGCGAAGGCCGGGTGGCGACGGCGGCCGTGACGTCGGGAGCGATCTGCTCGGGCTTGGTGGTCGTGGCGTACCGCTTGAGCACCTGGCCGTCTCGGCCGACAAGGAACTTGGTGAAGTTCCACTTGATCGCGTCTCCGAGCACTCCGCCCTGTTCGGTGCGCAACCAGCGAAACAGCGGGTGTGCGCCGTCACCGTTGACCTCGACCTTGGCGAACATCGGGAAGGTGACACCGTACGTGGTGCTGCAGAACTGGGCGATCGCGGCTTCGTCGTCCGGCTCCTGATGACCGAACTGGTCGCAGGGGAACCCGAGCACCGCAAAGCCGCGCTCGCCGTAGCGTTCGTGCAGCTGCTCGAGCCCCTCGTACTGCGGGGTGTAACCGCACTGGGAGGCGACGTTGACGACGAGCAGCACCATGTCGTCGTAGTCGGACAACGGCACCTGCGTGCCGGTGATCGACGTGGCGGAGAAGTCTTGGACCCGGCTCATTGAGTCGTCGCCGCTCAGATGTTGCCGGACATCGGCGTCGTCTTCTGGACCTGCATCATGAACTCCATGTTGCTGCCGGTCGAGCGGAGCTTCTCCAGCAGCAGCTCGAGCGCCTGCTGGCCGTCGAGCGCCGAGAGCACGCGCCGCAGCTTCCACACGATCTGCAGCTCGTCCTTGCTCATCAGCAGCTCCTC
Organism: Nocardioidaceae bacterium; assembly: GCA_013696015.1. Classification (GTDB taxonomy): domain Bacteria; phylum Actinomycetota; class Actinomycetes; order Propionibacteriales; family Nocardioidaceae; genus JACCYJ01. The sequence goes on along the minus strand of JACCZI010000258.1, from coordinate 1,058 downwards.
GCGGCGGGTGCCGGAGGAGTCCACGTCGATGGCCGGGAAGATGCGCTTGTCCGCGTACTCGCGCCGCAGCCGCAGCTCCAGGTTGCCGGTGCCCTTGAACTCCTCGAAGATCAGGTCGTCCATCTTCGACCCGGTCTCGATCAGCGCGGTGGCGAGGATGGTGAGTGAGCCACCGTCCTCGATGTTGCGTGCCGCGCCGAAGAAGCGCTTCGGCGGGTACAGCGCGGAGGAGTCGACACCACCGGACAGGATCCGACCGCTGGCGGGGGCTGCGAGGTTGTACGCACGCCCCAGCCGGGTGATCGAGTCGAGCAGCACGACGACGTCATGGCCGAGCTCGACAAGCCGCTTGGCACGTTCGATCGCGAGCTCGGCGACCGTGGTGTGGTCAGTGGCCGGGCGGTCGAAGGTCGAGGCGATGACCTCACCCTTGACCGCGCGCTGCATTTCGGTGACCTCTTCCGGCCGCTCGTCGACCAGGACGACCATCAGGTGGCACTCAGGGTTGTTGGTGGTGATCGCGTTCGAGATCGCCTGCATCACCAGCGTCTTGCCAGCCTTGGACGGTGACACGATCAGCCCGCGTTGGCCCTTGCCGATCGGGGCGACGATGTCGATGATGCGGGTCGTCAACAGGTGTTGCTCGGTCTCGAGGCGTAGTCGCTCCTGGGCGTACAGCGGCACCAGCTTCTCGAACTCGACACGCCGACGGGCGGCCTCGACATCCATCCCGTTCACGCTGTCAAAGCGCACCAGCGGGTTGAACTTCTCGCGGCGCTCGCCCTCTCGGAGCTGGCGCACCTGCCCGGTGATCGCGTCACCCTTGCGCAGACCGTACTTGCGGACCATCGACAACGACACGTAGATGTCGCCTGGTCCCGGCAGGTACCCCGACGTACGCACGAACGCGTAGCTGTCCAACACGTCGAGGATGCCGGCGACCGGCAGCAGCACATCGTCCTCGCTGACCTGCGGCTCGGCATCCGGACGCCGCTCGCGGTCGCGGTCGCGGCCGCGGTCGCGGCTGCGACGGCGTCGGCTGCGGCGCGCTCCCGACG
>JACCZI010000025.1 GCA_013696015.1 Nocardioidaceae bacterium | reverse complement strand
CACCAATCCCGAACTGAATTCTTCAGCCAAGCTCCAAGTCAAGAGCCGGTGGCGGACCGGGGCCCCGGGGTTCCCATTTCGCAACTTCGGGTGTGACTTCGTCGTGTTCTGCCGTTTGAACCGGGGCAGCAAGGCCGGCACTGGCAATGGAGTGCTCCCCGGTTGGGGAGACACCGGCTGCCCTAATCTGTGACGATCTCCTGCCGGCGCCGGCGGTACTCGAGCGGGGGTAGGTAGCCGAGCGCCGAGTGTGGGGCCGCGCCGTTGTAGTCGGCGATCCAGCGCGGGAGCTGTTCGAGGACCGCGGCCGCCGAGCTGAGGTCCGCGCCGCCGACGTAGTCCCGCTCCAGCTCGCGGATGCGCTGCTCGGCCGTGCGCAGCGCACTGACCGGCACGACCTCCTCGTTCGCGCCCACGGCGGTCTCGCCGGCCCGGGTGACGAGGTGCTTCCAGCGCTGGAGCAGCGACCGCGCGATGCCGAGCTCGCGGCTCAGCTCCGACGCGGTAACCTCGCCGCGCTCAATCCGCTCGACCTGCTGCCGCTTGAACTCCGCCGTGTACAGCCGGCGCCCGTTCGTGTCGCGTGCCACGGTAGCCATGACTCCCCTCCGGGATTGCCCGATGATACCTCACGAAAGGTGTCTCGGCCAATTGGGGAGCACTCCATAGGCCGAGCAGGCGTCGCTGCATCTACGGCTGCGACACTGTACGCTGCTCGTGCTGCTTGCGCCGTCCGTACGGGGTCATGCCCCGCGGCTTGTACACCGACAGCGTCGTAGTCACGAGCAACACCAGCAGGGCGGCGCCGGCGTCGGCCACGAGCTGGATCCGCAGCCCGCGGAGGTCGGCACTGGACAACGTCGTCTCTGCCGCTACGCGTGCCACGTAGCTGATCGGCTGCGTGTGCACCAGCAAGATGGCGGTGGCAAGGACGGTCAGTAGGAGCTTCGCCACGACCCAGTAGTGCCGGGACAAGCCCCACGTGGTGCCCAGTGACTGGACAAGCCCGGTCAGCAGCGAGGCGAGACTCAACGGGACGATGACGAACCAGGTGATCAACTCCATCGCGAGATAGGCGGCACGCACCATCTGCGCATCCTGGCTGGTCAGACCGGCGACGGCGAGCACGAGGAAGCCAGCGACTGCGCCGAGCCAGCCGACCGAGGACACGACGTGCGCGGTGAGCGCGAACTTGCGGAGGCGGGGCGTCATGATCACCGGCGGCCACCCTCGCGCGGTGCGTGGCTGCCAGGGCCACCAAGGCTGTTGCCCGTGAGGTGCAGGATGACGAACAACAGGACGAGGCCGACGACGACGATCCCGGACAGCTTCACCCAGCGCGGCGCGTGGGTGGTCGACCCTCGGTCGGACCGCGCGCCGGTGTCGCCGCCGGTGTCGTCGCCGGTGCCGGGATAGGGGGGCGGGTCAGCCATGTGCAGCTCCGCTGGCGCGCGTGGTCGTCAACGTCTTCATGACAGCAACAGCTTATGGAGACAATACGTCGACGTCAATACATTGTGTATTGAAAGTCGAGGTGTCGCGATACCGGCGGCGCGGGTAGGTGTATACTGGGGTCATGCCGAAGCTGTGGAACGAGACGATCGGGGCGCACCGCCGCGCGGTTCGCGACGCGATCCTGGACGCCACGGCAGCGCTGGTGGCCGAGCACGGGCTGGCGTCGGTGACGATGTCGCAGATCGCCGAGGCGACCGGCATCGGACGGGCGACGCTGTACAAGTACTTCCCGGACGCCGACGCGATCCTGGTCGCCTGGCACGAACGTCAGGTTGCCGGCCACGTCGAACGTCTGGCCGAGGTCCGCGACCGAGCCGGCAACGCCGTCGAGCGACTCGAAGCTGTGCTCGAGGCTTTCGCGCTCACCGACCACGAGCATCACGGCAGCGAACTCGCGGCACTCCTGCACCGAGGTGAGCACGTCGCGCGGGCGCAGCAGCAGCTCAGCGGCTTCATCCGAGAGCTGCTGACCGAAGGCGCGGAGACCGGCGACATCCGAACTGACGTCGCGCCTGACGAGCTGGCGAGCTACTGCCTTCACGCCCTCACCGCAGCCAGCAGCTTGCGGTCGAAGGCTGCGGTCCGCCGGCTCGTCGCGGTCACGCTGGCGGGGTTGCGCCCTCCGCGCTGATTCCTTCTGACGTCGCTGGAGCGGGAGGCCCTCCTCGACGCTTCGCTAACGATGGTCGGGCACATTGTGCGGGCTGGACGGCGCCAGCCCGGACTACGGCGCGGACCCCGCGCCCTGGACAGTATGCTCTTGCGCAGTAGGTTTTACTGCGGGTAAAGTCTCGGACGCCATCGCCGCGTTCGTCGCCCCTGCGGCCCCCACGTCTCGCGCCGAGTTCCCGAATGACGCCGTCCCGCTTCCACACAGCCGTGGTGGCCGTCGCCGCCCTCGCGGCTGCCGCGCCAGTCGCGTTCGCGCATGACTTCTGGCTCGTCCCCAACGCGTTCGTGCTCGCGCCCGGGTCCGAGCTCGACGTCCGCGGGCAGACGAGCAGTGCGTTCCCGACGAGCGAGTCGGCCGTCGCGCTGGACCGCGTCGCGGACGCGCGGCTCGTTGGCGCCACCGCCGCCGTCCCGATCCGCGACCTCTCGCACGCGGGGACGTCGCTCCGCCTCGGGCACCGGCCGGCCACGCCCGGGCAGTACATTGTGGCCGCCACGCTGAAGCCGCGCACGGTGCGGGAGTCAGCGGCCGGGTTCCGCCGGTACCTGACACTCGAAGGCGCGCCGGAGGCGCTCGAGCGCTACGGACGCGAGGGGCGCCTGCCGACCAGCGACAGCGTGACCCGCCGGTACGCGAAGTACGCGAAGACGCTGGTCGAGGT
>JACCZI010000298.1 GCA_013696015.1 Nocardioidaceae bacterium | reverse complement strand
CACCGCGACCGAGAGCATCAGGGCGAGAGCGAGTGGGTAGCCGAGCTGCCATCCGAGTTCTGGCATGTGGTCGAAGTTCATGCCGTAAACGGTTCCTACGAGGGTGGGTGCGAAGAGGATGGCGGCCCAGGCGGAGATGCGCTTCACTTCCTCGTTCTGGGCGAGGCTCGCTTGGGTCAGCCGCTGCGTCTCCTCGCTGTGCCGTTGGCCGATGAGGGTGGCGTTGACGGCGAGGATGTTCTCCAGCAGGACACGGAAACGGTCGGCGCGTTCGACGACGCGCACGGCGTGGTCCTGCACGTCACGTAGGTAGCGTTGCAGCTCGTCTTTGACCTGATATTCGGTGAAGCCGTCGTTGAGTGCCCGCAGGATGACTAGCAGCGGCTGGGTGGCGCGTTGGAACTCGATGACTTCGCGCAGCAGCTGATAGATCCTCCGGGAGACCGAGGGGTCTTCGGCGAAGACCTGGTCCTCGATTTCGTCGATGTCGTTCTCCAAGCCGGCAACTACCGGGGCGTAGCCGTCGACGACTTCGTCCAAGATGGCGTAGAGGACCGCTTCGGGGCCCATCGCCAACAACTTGGGTGTGCTTTCGAGGCGACTGCGCACTCGAGCCAGGTTCGGTGACTCCGCGTGCCGAACAGTGACGACGAAGTCCTTTCCGGTGAAGATGTGCACCTCACCGAACTCGACGCGCTCCTCGGCGTCGACGTAACGGGCCGGTCGTAAGACGGTAAACAGCACGTCGTCGTACCGCTCGAGCTTGGGCCGTTGGTGCGCCGTGACGGTGTCCTCGATGGCCAGTGGGTGGATGCTGAACTCCCCGGCGACGGAGCGGATTTCGCTGAGCTCTGGTCGATACAGTCCAATCCATGCCAGGCCACCAGCAGCCTCCCGCAGCATTTGGTATGTGACCTCGAGGGACCGCGGCTGAGCGACGCGCTTCCCCTCGACGTAAACCGCGTTGTCCACCACGCTCATGGGTCACAGCACCTCTCAACGCTTCGCGGCGTGGCCACTGAAGGTTCGTTCGCGCCGGCCGACAACCCGAGCCCAGCCGTTCCATTGTCCCGCTACAGGCCACCCAATGGTGGGATGACTTGTCGAGACTCAGTACCAGACAATGGCGCGACACGTTGCCGCACGACGAAGCCGGGAGGGATCGCGCAATGTCGAGCCGATGCGCGTCCAGGCCAACCGCGCGAGGCGCTGGACTGGATGACTGAGGACGAGCGTCGACCGGGCGCGTCGGTCGCCGTGGGGGTCGCTCTGGTCGTGCTCCTAGGCCTGGTTGCGCTCTGGGCGCAGCCCAACGAGGCGGATGCCGAGCTGTCGGCTCGCACCAACTGCCAGCTGGCGGTACGGGACAGGCAGCTGGAGCCGAACGCAACCGACTTCTCGCTTGTCGGCTCCGACGTCAGGGAGAGCCCATCGGGGTTCATCGTCACCGGAACTGTGGACGTCAAGGACGTGCTCGGTGTCCGGCGCACGCTTCGATACCGGTGTGCTGCGGACGACTCGGGCGTGGTGCTCGATGTGACGGTGTTGCCGGTCACCGTGCCACCTCTGCTGTCGTGACCCGGCGTCGACCAGGCCTCAGCCGTCCGCGCCGCCTCGCAGCAGATGGCCGTCGGGGCCCTCGGCTGGCCTGGTGGCGTTCATGGTGATCGGCGCGGTGCGGCGGCGCCGCCTGCCCACCACAGGCGGCTGACCTCACGACAGACTGAGGCGTCAGCGAGGCGCTGGACGCCCCACCGGGGTCGCCGTGACCACCGCGAGGTTCTGGTAGCCACCGGCGCTCGGGACGAACGGCCCGGCGCAGGTGACGAGGACCAGCCGCGCACTGCCCTGCGCGGAGAAGAGGTCGGGGCGATCCGCTAGGGAGTCGTTGGGAACAAGCTCCAGAGAGTCGATCTCGAAGTCCTGACGCAGCCGACTGGACTCCAGGACGACGCGATCCTCGACGCTGACGGTGAGCAGCTCGGCGAAAGGGCCGAGGCCCTGCACGGCGGAGTCGACGTGGCCGGCTATGAGGATCGACCCGAACGGGTCGCCCACCCGCGCGCCGCCGTCCCACCAGCCCGCCGCACGGATGTCCGACGGAACGGCCAAACTGCCGTCTGGTCGCGTCGACGCGCTCCGCACCGGAAGTGTCGCACCGCTCGGGAACTGCACGACGTCCGGCCGTTCCGGCTCGACCTGTGACCCCGCGGGAGCGGCTGGTTTCGCCAAGACCGTGGTGGACGAATCGCGCGCACCGGGTTCGGGCAGCGCTGAAGCCCGCGGCGACGGCGTCGGGGCCTGACCGACGGAACTGCCTGACGGCGCGGCCAGTGTCACCACGACTGCGACGCAGGAGCCTGCCGCAGCCAGCGACGCGAGCACGGCGGCACCGCGTCGCGACCACCCGGCTCGGCGCTCAGGCTCCTCGGGTGATACGGCCACCGAGCCCCCTCGCGAGCCGCCGAGCCCCCCTCGGCCACACGCACAGGCCCAGGATCAGCACGCCAGCCGCGGCCACCACCAGGGAGCCGGCCAGTCCCAGCCCAGAGCCGTCCGCGCTGCCCTGCTCGTCGACGATCGGCCAGTCGCTCACGAGGCCGGCTGAGCCGGTGTCGATGACGGTCGGAGCGGCGGAACCAGCCTTGCTCAGGGGCAGCTGCTGGACGATCACGTCCATCGAGCCGCTCTGCGGCTCCCCGATGGCGAAGACCTGCGTCAAGGTCTGTGTTTCAACCTGCAGGTCCATGGGGCCCAGCAGCGGATCCCCACTGGCGCCTGTGGGCACAACCGACACCTCATAGCTCCCACCCGGCACATCTGCCGTTGCGAACTCACCGTTCGCGATGTTGGAGAAGAGCACGTCACCGTTGACCGTGATGTCGGCGGGGGGAACCACAGCTGTGTGTGCGACGACGACCCGACCCTTTCCGGCGGCCACCGGCGCCGTCGGGTTGCGGTACACGGTGACGACGGGGTCGCCATCGACGTCGGCGGGGCGGTGCAGCACGACGTCCACGCTCTGGTCGCGGTCAACCGTGACCGATGTCTTCATCGTCCACCTCGACCCGGCGGCGCTGAACATCAGCACGTGCCGCCCGGGCGAGAGCTGCAGCGGACCGACGATGTCCTTGGGCTCGACATTGGTGGCTTCTTGCGTGCCGTCGACAGACACCGAGACCGTCGCCTCCGGCAGTCCTTGGACCAGGTACAGACTGCCTGTCGGCGCTGCCTTGGCGAGGGTCGGTGATACGCCCCCGAATGCGGTCACAACTGCCAGCAGCGCCGCAGCGGACGCCCACCTGATCCCGTTTCGCATGAGTGCCTTCCTCGTTCCCTTCGCGGCTCCGAGATCCGACCCTAAGTCCTGGGCTCGAGCTTTGTCTCTAGGGGTCCGAGTACCGGTACGTTCTGAGGCGTGAGAGGGCGTGAGGGCGAGCCGGGCGAAACTGGTCGGGGTCGTTTCGGCCGCCACGTCCGGCACAAGCGCATGACGTTGGCCGCGTGGTTGGGGGGAGGGGCCAAGTCCGCCGCCACGGTGCCGTCGCACCGGGCGGACGCGCCTTCGGAGGACCAGCGCTGGTCACGCGGCGTCCTGGCTGGTATCGGCGGCGCTCTGGTGCTCGTCGTGGCGGGTGTTGGCCTGCTGGTCGTACTGCCCCGAGACGGTGAGGGCCGCCCCGATCAGGCAGTGGCAGCCGAGTCCGGAACCGACACCACGCAGCCGCAGCCGTCCGCCCCTGGACCGACCACCGGAACGACTGGACCGACCACTGGAACCTTCAACGCGACCGGGCAGGTGCACTCCCGGCTCACCGCGCAGGGCGTAGTGATCACTGACCAGCTGCTGCAGGCCGCCGAGGACATCTCCGTGGTGTACCTGAGCGTTCGGACACTCGACGGCGAGGGTTCGCTGGCGTTCACGCCGAGCATCAACCAGCTCCGGATGACCGTTCGCGGTCGCCGCGTATCACAGGCTCCCGTCCGGCTCAGTCCCGGCGAGGTAGCCGTCGTGCAGCTGAGGGAGCCGGCGGACACCGTACGGGTTCGTTTCCACGCTCGGGGCCAGGTCAAGACACCTGACCCCTCAGTGCCCGGACGCGCGCTGGTCCTTCTCAACGGGCTCGACATGCGTCCCTCCCAGTCAGCCATCCCGCAGGTGGTGCGTTTGTTCGACCCTGGGGTGCTCAACCTCGCCTGTGTCATCGCCGATGCCACCCCCATACCATGCGGCGAGACCGACAGGCGCAGCTGGTTCGTGGACCTCCCGGGCGCAGCCGGGGATGTCGCGGTCGTTGCCCAGGTCGACACCGCCGACCGGTCAGGCTAGGCGCAGCAACACGAGCGAGCGTGCGACGACCACCTGCCGCACACCCGCCGCAAGAGCCGACATGGGCCGCTCGTCGACCGGCAGCTCGGTCGCGGTGTCGAGCACGACTGCCCACTGCGTCCCGAATGCACCATCGGGAATCGTCATCTCGACGTCCTTCTCCTCAGGGTTGAGTATCAGCAGGAACGACTCGTCACGAATCTGTTCCCCGCGCAGGCCGGGCTCAGTGATCGCGTCACCGTTGAGAAAGACGGTCATGGCGTGGTCCGTCGACTCGCTCCAGTCCGGTGGACCCATGGCAGCGCCGTCGGGGCGCAGCCAGGCGATGTCGGGCACACCGGACGCGCTCGGGTGGCCGGTGAAGAACCGCCGCCGTCGAAAGACCGGATGCGCAGCTCGCAGCGCCACCAGCGACTGGGTGAAGGCGAGCAGGTCGGCATCGACGTCGGTCCAGTCCACCCAGCTGAGCGTCGAGTCCTGGCAGTACGCGTTGTTGTTGCCCTCCTGGGTCCGCCCCAGCTCATCGCCGTGGAGCAGCATGGGGACACCCTGGCTCAGCAGCAGGGTTGCCAACAGGTTGCGCTGCTGGCGCCGGCGCACGCTGATGATCTCGAGATCGTCGGTCGGCCCCTCCACGCCACAGTTCCACGAGCGGTTGTGGCTGTCACCGTCTCGGTTGTCCTCGCCGTTGGCGAGGTTGTGCTTCTCGTTGTACGAGACCAGGTCCCGCAGCGTGAACCCGTCGTGCGCGGTGACGAAGTTGACCGACGCGTACGGCGCGCGGCCGTCACTCTCGTACAGGTCGCTGGACCCGGAGATGCGGGCAGCGAACTCCCCGAGCGTGCGCTGCTCACCGCGCCAGTAGTCGCGGATGCAGTCGCGGTAACGCCCGTTCCACTCGGTCCAGCGCGGTGGGAAGTTGCCGACCTGGTAGCCACCCGGTCCGATGTCCCACGGCTCGGCGATCAGCTTCACCTGCGAGATCACCGGGTCCTGATGCACCAGGTCGAAGAAGGCGCTCAGTCGGTCGACCTCGAGGAACTGTCGGGCCAGGCTGGCGGCGAGGTCGAACCGGAAACCGTCGACGTGCATCTCCAACACCCAGTACCGCAGGGAGTCCATGACCATCTGCAGCACGTGCGGGTTGCGCATCAGCAGTGTGTTGCCAGTGCCCGTGGTGTCGTAGTAGTGCTCAGGGTCCTCCTCACCGAGTCGGTAGTAGGCCGGGTTGTCGATGCCGCGGAAGCTGAGTGTCGGCCCGAGGTGGTTGCCTTCAGCGGTGTGGTTGTAGACGACGTCGAGGATCACCTCGATACCGGCCCGGTGCAGCTCGCGGACCATCGCCTTGAACTCGAGGACCTGCTGGCCGCGTTGCCCCGTCGAGCTGTAGGCGTTGTGCGGGGCAAAGAAGCCGACGGTGTTGTAGCCCCAGTAGTTCGACAGGCCCCGACGCGCCAGCAACGACTCGTCGGTGAACTGGTGCACGGGCATCAGCTCCAGCGCGGTGACACCCAGCGAGGTCAGGTGCTCGATCATCACCGGATGAGCAATCGCGGCATAAGTGCCGCGGATCTCGGCTGGAATCCTCGGATGCCTGTAGCTGAGGCCCTTGACGTGCGCCTCATAGATAAGCGTCTCGTGGTACGGCCGGCGCGGGTACCGGTCCTCCTGCCAGTCGAAGTACGGGTTGATCACCACGGACTTCATCGTGTGCGGGCCGGAGTCCTCGAGGTTGGGCCGTTGCGGGTCGTCGAGGTCGTACCCGAAGCAGGCCGGTGCCCAGTCGATGCGGCCCTCGAGCGCCTTGGCGTACGGGTCGATGAGCAGCTTGGCGGGGTTGCAGCGCAGGCCGCGCAACGGCTCGTACGGACCGTGGACGCGGAAGCCGTACCGCTGCCCGGGGCCCACGCGTGGCAGGTACGCATGCCACACCAGGGCGTCACGCTCGGACATCGGCACCCGGGTCTCGGTTCCGTCCCGGTCTAGCAGACAGAGCTCGACCGCCTCGGCGACCTCTGAGAAGAGCGTGAAGTTCGTGCCGGCGCCGTCGTAGCTGGCGCCCAGCGGATAGGGGCCTCCGGGCCAGACCTCCATCGTGCTCCTTCGCTCCGTAGAGCTCTAGATGATCGTGTTGCCCTCGCCGGCACCGCTGGCCTGCTCGTCGAACGTCTCGTGTTCCAGCAGGTGCAGCGTGGGCACGCCCAGCCGGCGCCGCGCCCGTGAGGTCCAGTCAACGTGAAAGAACTCTTTCACCGCATGCGGGGCGGTGAGGATGATCGCCTCGGCCGCCTCGTGCTCGGCGACCATTGCGGCCAACGCGTCGATCGGGTCGAGCCCGGTGACCCGCCCGTCGACGCTGCGTCCGGTCTGTCGCAGCTGCGTCAACGAGGACTCCAGGGCCTTCCGTGCGCTCGCCACCACTTCCCGCTGCAACAGCTCGACATCCTCGGCACTCAGCGGAGCCACGTCGGCGATGTGCTCGGGCCCCAGGAGCGCGCCCATCGACGTCTCGACGCGCGTGGCGGCCTCCTCGACCGGCAGCACGACGTGGTAGGCGACAGCGTCGTCGATCCCCTCGTGCAGGCTGGCCACCTGTCGGGCATCGAGCCCGGTCATCTCGCGTTCGACAAGCAGCACCACGTGGTACACCAGCTGCTCCTTGGGTCGTCGGACCTGTGCCGTACCACCCTACGGCGGGCGGATCCAGCAGAATGACCGGATGCGCCTGCCCGTCATGCCTCCCGTCGCACCGATGCTCGCCAAATCGGTGTCCATGATCCCCGACGTCGGCCACGTCGAGCCGAAGTGGGACGGCTTCCGGACCATCATCTTCCGCGACGGTGACGAGGTGGCGCTGGGCAGCCGCAACGAGCGCCCGATGACGCGCTACTTCCCGGAGGTCGTCGACGCGGCAAAGGCCAACCTGCCGGAGCGTTGCGTGGTCGACGGCGAGCTCGTGGTGGTACGTGGCGACCGACTCGACTTCGAGGCGCTGCAACAGCGCATTCACCCCGCTGAGTCGCGGGTCAACCTGCTGGCGAACGAGACGCCGGCATCGTTCATCGGTTTCGACCTGCTGGCCGTCGATGACGAGTCGCTCATGGCGACCCCGTTCGGTGACCGCCGCCGTCGGCTCGAGGTCGCCCTCGCGGACGCCGCAGCGCCGGTCCACATCACGCCGGCCACCGGCGACATGGTGGTGGCTCAGCGGTGGTTCGAGATCTTCGAGGGGGCGGGGCTCGACGGCGTGGTCGCCAAGCCGGTCCGGAGCCCCTACACGCCCAACAAACGCACCCTGTTCAAGGTCAAGCATGACCGGACCGCTGACTGCGTCGTCGCCGGCTTCCGCTGGCACAAGAGCGGACCCGTGATCGGCTCCCTGCTTCTCGGCCTCTACGACGACAGCGGCGACCTCCAGCATGTCGGAGTGTCGGCATCCTTCGCCATGAAGCGGCGCGCCGAGCTGGTCAGCGAGCTCGACCCGTACCGCATGGACGACGCAGCCGGCCATCCCTGGGCTGCCTGGGCAGAGGCCGAGGCACACGCCGGGAGCCGGCTGCCCGGTGCGGTGTCTCGCTGGAACGCGAAGAAGGACCTGTCCTGGTTGCCGGTGCGTCCGGAGCTCGTCGTCGAGGTCGGGTACGACCACATGGAGGGCACGCGGTTTCGCCACACCGCACACTTCCGGCGCTGGCGTCCCGACCGAGACCCGGGGTCGTGCACGTACGAGCAGCTTGATCAGCCGGTCCAGTTCGACTTGGCCGAGGTGCTGGCAGCAGGGCGTGACGATACCTAACGCACACGTGCGCCCCTGCGACCTCGCGAGGTGACCCCGCGACGCGGCTTCGGTCGTTACCGTATGGGCATGGCAGGCGACGTGGTCACCGGCGCCGAGCCGCGACCGAGTACGTGGGCCAGGGTGCGAGACGTCAGCTGGCGACTGCTCACCACCACGGTCGGCACCATCTTTCGCTACCGGGTCACCGGCCTTGCCGCCGAGGCCGCATTCTTCGCCATCTTGTCCCTGCCGCCGCTGATCTTCGGTCTCGCCGGCACGATCGGGTATCTCGCCGACCGGTACGACGTCGCCGAGATCAGTAGCCTCAAGGCGGAGGTGCTCGACCTGGCATCGCGGGCGCTCACCGACTCGACCGTTGACACCGTCATCAAGCCGACGCTCGACGACGTGCTCGCCGGCGGGCGTTTCGACGTCATCTCGATCGGATTCGTGCTGGCGTTGTGGTCCGGTTCGCGGGCGCTCAACGTCTTCATCGACACGATCACGATCATGTACGGCCTCGGCGGCAGGCGAGGCATCGTCAAGACGCGCGCCCTGTCGTTCACCCTCTACATCATCGGCCTGGTCCTGGGCGTAATCGTGTTGCCGTTGATCCTGGCCGGACCTGACCTGGTCGACCGCATCGTCCCGCAACGCCTGGATCCCGTGATGACGTTGTACTGGCCGACGGTGCTGCTGCTCTCGATCGCCTTCATCACGACGCTCTACCACCTCTCCGTGCCGGTGCGAACGTCGTGGCGGTACGACATTCCCGGTGCGGTCTTCACCTTGTTGGCATGGATCGTCGGCAGCTGGGCGCTGCGGTGGGTACTGGTACACACCGTCGGCAGCACGTCGATCTACGGACCGCTTGCAGCACCCATCGCCGTGCTCATCTGGCTCTACATCCTGTCGATCGCCGTGCTCATCGGCGCCGCCCTGAACGCCGCCTTCGACCGGGTCTTCCCGGCTAACACGACCGCCCGAGCCCGGCTCGAACTCGTTCGCCGGCTCCGGTTGAGGGCCAACCAGATGCGGCTGCGTGACGCCGGTCTGCTTGTCGACGACGGTGACGAAGACGGGCAATCCACGGAGCTGGTCGAGGAGGAGCTGGGAGATCAGACGCGTCGTGTCCTCGAGGACGCGCGGCGCCGATGGTCGTCAGCACGCGGAAAATCTGGTGCAGCCAAGCGGTAAGCGTCCTACCGTCGCCTTGATGACTCCTCCTGCTGACGTCGCCATCGTCCCCCTGTCCGCATTCGGGTGGGACTCGGAGTGGGACGCGATCGCCACCTACCGGGATGGCGTTACGCCAGCCCGGGTGACCCGAGTCGACCGTGGCGTATGCACCGCGTTCGGGACCGCCGGAACGGTCCGAGCCAGCGTCAGTGGTTCCGTCTTGGACGCCATGTCGCGGAGCTCCCTGGAGGCTCCCTGCGCCGGTGACTGGGTGATGCTTCGACGCTGGCCTGACGCTCGTATCACGCTCGAGGCGGTGCTGCCGCGCCGCGCCGTCCTGATGCGTGCGGAGGCCGGCCTGCGGTCCCACGGCCAGGTCTTGGCGGCCAACGTCAGCGCTGTGGGCGTCGTCGTGGCCCTGGACCGGATGCCCGCATTGACCAAGGTGGAGCGCCTGCTCGCGCTGGCCTGGGACAGCGGTGCCACTCCGGTCGTCCTGCTCACCAAAACCGACATGGCCGGCGATTCCGCCGACGTAGCCGCGGACGTGCGGACGAACGCGACCGACGTCGACGTCATCTGCGTGAGCACGGTGACCGGCACCGGACTGCCGGAGATCCGGGCGCTGCTGGCGCCGGGCGGCACTCTCGCGCTGGTCGGTTCCTCAGGTGCCGGAAAATCCACGCTGGTCAATGCTCTGGTCGGGGCGCCGGTGCTACGCACCCGCTCGATCCGCGAGGACGGACGGGGCCGGCACACAAGTGTTCGCCGCGAGCTCGTCCTGCTGCCATCAGGGGGTTGTGTCATCGACACGCCGGGGCTGCGCGGCGCGGGTCTCTTCGACGTCGCTCACGGCTTGGCCGCCACCTTTGCCGATGTCACCGCGCTGGCTCAGGGTTGCCGCTTCGGCGACTGCCGCCACGAGCGCGAGCCGGGGTGCTCCGTGCACGCCGCGATCCAGCGGGGAGAGCTGCCGCCGCGTCGGCTGGAGAGCTGGCGCAAGCTGCGGCGCGAACAGGCGTGGATCACTGCCCGGGCAGATGCGCGCCTCGTGGCCGACCAGACGCGGCGAGCTCGGCTTCGTCGGCACGGGGGACAGCCACCTCGGCGGGGCTGAGTCTGAGTCGTCAGGCGTTGATGCGGTCGATCTTGCGGTGGTAGTGCTGGCCGGCTTTGCCGCCGAGGTAGGCGGTGAGGAGGGTGGTGAGGATGACGGCGGCGAGGGTGATCAGGCCGCCGGCGGTGGCTTGGTCGGTGGGGATGGGCAGCGAGGGCAGGTCGACTCGGGCGAAGATGTCGTACTGGTCGCCGAAGATGAGGCCGATGACGACCACGATGATGGTGATGATCAAGCCGACGACCCACACCGCGGCGCCTTGGCGGCCGCCGTCGAAGCGGGACATCCGGCCGGCGACGTAGCCGCCGGCGAAGTAGCCGATCATCAAGATGACGAGCAGGGCGATGGCGGTGGCGGTGGCGATGGTGCCGGCGGAGCGTTCGGCCTGGGTCTGGGTGACCGAGGTGCTGGAGCCGATGCCGGCGGCGATGGCGCCGAAGATGCCGGTGAGCAGGATGCTCAAGGCGATGGCGACCAGCCAGCCGAAGAACGCGGCACCCCAGTTGACGCCGCCGAACTCGTCGCGGCGGGCCGC
>JACCZI010000253.1 GCA_013696015.1 Nocardioidaceae bacterium | reverse complement strand
ACGGAACTCCCTGCAGCGGCATTTTGGCGGCCACCTGGGCCGCCGACGCCAAAGAGCGGGGCATTCGACTGGTCGGTTTCGATCGTGCGGGGTACGGCGGCTCGACGCGCCAGCCGGGACGCCGCGTCGCCGACGTGGCCGCCGATACCGCCGCGCTCGTCGACGCCCTGGGCGTGGAACGCTTCCGCACCTGGGGTGTGTCCGGGGGCGGGCCGCACGTCTTGGCCTGCGCCGCGCTTCTGCCGGAACGGGTCGTGGCCGCTGCATGCCTGGCCGGCGTGGCCCCGTACGCCGCGCCTGGGCTCGACTGGTCGCAGGGCATGGGGCAGGACAACCTCGACGAGTTCGGCGCCGCCTCCGCCGGCGAGCAACCGCTGCGCGACTACCTCGAGGAACAGCGGGCGCAGCTGCTCGCGGCAACGCCCTCGCAGTTGCGAGACGTGATGGCCTCCCTGCTGCCCCCGGCCGACCGGATGGTGCTCACCGGCGATCGGGCGAAGTTCCTGCATGCCTGGATGACCGGCGGGCTGCAGTCCGGTCCCGACGGCTGGGTCGACGACGACCTCGCTTTCCTCGAAGACTGGGGCTTCGAGCTGCCTAGCATCCAGGTGCCGCTGCTGGTGATGCAGGGCGAGCAGGACCGAATGGTCCCGTTTGCTCACGGCTCATGGCTCGCCGACGCCTGCCCTGACGCCGAGGTCGTCCTGTCCCCCGACGACGGCCACCTCACCCTGCTCGAGCCGATCGGCCGGGTGCACGGCTGGCTGCTGTCACAGGCCGGCTGACGCCGAAAGCGCCCTTGTGAACGGTCAAGATCAGCGCTGCGAGGCGCAGGGGACGCACAGCGTCGCCCAGGGCAGTGCTTCCAACCGCTCGGCGATGATGACCGCGCCGCACCGGTCGCACGTTCCGTAGCTGCCTTCGGCCAGCTTGGTCTCTGCCCGGCGTACGTCGGCGCGCATCATCTGCAGGCGCTCGTGTGCGGCGACCAGCGAGAGACGGTCGACGGCCATGCTGGTGCCCTCACCTACCCGCTTGCCGAACGAGATGCCGCCGGCGTCGCCCGGGGGCGCAGAGATCCGGGCCATTGACGCCTCGAGCTCGGTGCGTTTTGCCTTCAGCGTGGCCGCGACGTCCATGCCGCCATCGTGCCACCGTCCAGTAGTCAGGTGCGGCTGCCGGCGCTGCGCGAGGCAGCCCCCTCACCGACCGGTGATTCCGATGCCGGACGATGATCGCGTGGCATCACGGGTCGTCAGCGTCGAGCGCACCATCCCGGCGGACGCGGAAAGGATCTTCAACATTCTCGCCGACCCCGCTCAACACCCGCTCATCGACGGGTCCGGGTCGGTCCGGTCGGCGTCGACGAACAACCCTGGGCGGCTGGCTCAGGGGACTCGTTTCGGGATGCGCATGTCACTCGGCGCGCGCTACCGCATCCACAACGTCGTGGTGGAGTTCGAGGAGTCACGCCGGATCGCGTGGCGGCACTTCGCCGGTCACCGATGGCGTTACGTATTGACACCGGTCGACGGCGGCACCCTCGTACGGGAGGAGTGGGACAGCACCTCGGTGCCCTGGGCGTACCCGCTGCTGAGGTTGCTCGGCTTTCCCCAGCGCAACCGGCAGGGCATGCAGCAGACGCTGGTACGCCTCGAGCGGCGAGCCACCGACCCCAGCGACGCGCGGTGAGCTCCGCCTCTGTCAGCGGCGACCGCGCAGGAACCCGAGCACGACGACAACGAGCACGACGATGACGATGATGATCAGCAGAGTCTTCATGGTTGCACCCTAAGGGTTCGCCCTGGCCGGGTGCGGATTACTCGCCGGACCGCGGAAACGCCGCACGCTGTAGACCAGCAGACCGAGCGCGACGACCCCGGACAGAATCAGGCTGCTGCCAGCCGGCCAGCCGGTGAACGGCAGCTCCGGCCCAAAGAGCCACACCTGCGGGATGTTCGGCTCCAGGCACCACACCACCCCGATCGCGACCAGCGCCAAAGCGCTCAGCCCGCTGAGCAGGATGCGCGGCCCTGTCTCCACTCCGGTGGCGGCCACCTCGAACGCCTTGCGCTTGACCGGCTCGACCCGGCGTTCCGCCCACTCGTACTCCTGCGACAGCACCACGAGACCGGCCACCATCAGCAACAGGCCCGGTCCGGGAAGCACCAGGGCCGCGATGCCGACCAGCGTCAGGATCCAGCCGAGCAGCGTCACCCACGTCTTGCGCAACACAGGCACGATGTCCAGCATGCCATTTCGCGCCGACCCCCCGGCACTCCTCAGGGAGTGAACGCTTGCGAGACAGGCCAGAGCGTCTCTAGAACGGCACCTTCGATTCAGTGAGGGGCACTCCCACGATGCGTCATAAGTCTCGGATCGTGGGGAGGGGGGTAGGTCAGACGGCGCGGAGAGCTGGGTGCCGCGCAGCCTGCAGCGCAGCAGCTACCTGGCCAAGCGGCTCCGGCGGCGACATCAGGTTTCCCTGCAAGAACAGATGGTCGCCGAATCCGACGTACTGGCGCAGTATGTCGACCTGCGAGTCCCGCTCGATCCCCTCGATCACGACATCGAGTCCCAGTGCCCGAGCCATCTCGACCATTGAGACCAACAGCTTGATCGACCGCAGGTCGACGTCAATGTCGGCTGAGAACACCAGGTCTGTCTTGAGGATCTGCACCGCAAGCTGCTGGAGGTAGCCGATCGAGGAGTACCCGATGCCAAAGTCGTCGAGGGCGAACAGGATGCCGTTGCTCTCGAGCTCAGCAATCACCGCCAGCACCATCGGGTCGTCACCGATCACCTGCCGCTCGGTGATCTCCAGGACTAGCGATAGGCCGTTGAGCGCGTCGCGGGTTCGCAGGACCGAGGCGACGAAGCTCGGAGAACGCAGCTGCTGCGCCGACACGTTGACACTCAGCGACAGCTCCCCGCCCGAGGCCGCCCGCAGCACCGGCGCGTCCTCCGCAACCATCTCGAGCACCAGGTCGCCGAGCAGGTTGATGAGACCGGTCTCCTCTGCCAGCCCGATGAACTGTGCGGTGGGCATCACCTGCCCGTTCAGCGTCCAGCGAACCAGCGCCTCGACACCAACGATGCGGTTGGTGCCGCTCTGCACCACCGGCTGGTAGACCAGGTACAGCGCGCGGTTGTCGATCGCCTGGCGCAGCGCCTCTGCCTGCTCCAGCGCGCGCACCCTGCTGCGACCCAGCGACGGGTGATAAGCCACAACATGGTTGCGACCGGCTGCCTTCGCCTCGTACATCGCGATGTCGGCGTTCCGGATGAGCTGGTCGGCGCTGTGGACGCCGTCGGAGAACGCCACGCCGACGCTTGTTGACACGTTCACGAAGCGACCTCCGAACTGGTAGCGCCGGTCAACGGCGCGCAACACCGAGCTGGTCAGGTCCTCGAGGTCATCGTCCGGCACAACCGTCTTGACCAGCACGGCGAACTCGTCACCGCCGAGCCGAGCCACGGTGTCCGCGGGGCCGACCGCGGAGCGAAGGGTTGTGGCAATCTCGACCAGCAGGGCATCACCAGCTGCGTGGCCGAACCAGTCGTTGACCTTCTTGAAGCCATCAAGGTCGCAGAACAGCACCGCCACCCTGTCCGTGCGAGTGCGGCACCGCTCTAGTGCGGTTTCTAGTCGCCGGATGAAGAAGGCTCTGTTGATCAGACCGGTGAGCGCGTCGTGCTGGGCCAGGTGCGCCATCTCTCGGCCCAGTTGCACTCGCGACAGAGCTTCGTCTCCCACCAGCGCCAGCGCCTCGAGATGTTGCTGGTCCGTGCTCGGCGTTCCCCTCGTACGCGTGCTGCCCGAGCTCACCAGCCATCGCTCGCGCGGCCTGCGGACGACACAGGCTCCCACCTCGCCATCTCCTGGCGCACTGGAGCGTAGCGCCACGCTCGATCCTTTCAGCAGCTGCTGAGCGCCCTCCTCGATGGCGGTGATGACGCCGACCTCGGTCTGCTGACCCTGGACCTTCGTGGAGACGTTGAACAGCACGTTCGTGCGCCGCTCGGTTTCACGACCGCGGGCTATCGAGGTCACCGCGACAAGCAGCGTGACGACGGGCACGGCCAACAGCGCGATTGACCATACCGGCAGCGTCCGGACGATGAGCGCAGCCAGATAGCCGATCGAGTCGACGGCCACGATGCAGGCCAGCGGGATGGCAACCTCGGGCTGGCGCAGCTGGGTGTGCAGCGGAAGGTGCTCTTCCAGGGCGATCGACATCTCCGAGAGCAGGTAGTCGAGCAGGAAGTAGACACCGCAACCGACGGCGACTGCGGCAAGTTCGCGCGGTGAGCCCTGGGAGTCGCCGCGCAGCACATCGACCACTGCGATGGCGGCCGCGCCAGCAGTCAGCATCACTCCGAGGTTGAAAATCTTGGCGACCCGGCGGGTGTCCGACAAGGACTGGGAGATGACCGCGCCGACCGACCACACCAACATCGCGTCGTGCGGCTGGAGCAGTGACACGATGAAGGCGAGCACACAGGACTCGAAGCCGAACTGGATCGCACCCGAAGGGCGCTCCATGGTGAGGGGGAACCGGGCCATCAGCATGATCAGCGGGACCGACAGCCAGTACGCCCACGCAAAGTCAAGGCTGTTGGCGAGTGCGTGAACGGCACTGATGAGTGCGATCGAGACACCCACCGTCATCACGGTGCGGTCGAAGATGAGGCTCAGCGGAGGCTGGGCCGTGTCGTTGGGGCTCACCATCCGCCCTTCGGGTGATCGTTCCGTGTCCTATTGCAGAGGGTAGCGATGAAGTAACAGGGTGCGGTCGCATTCTGGAAAGCCAGATCGAACGTCCACCGCTGCCACCGACGTCACTAGGACGGTCGGCTGAACCGGAGTCGGCTGAACGGATGATTTTATGACCCAGAGTTCTTGTTCGAAGCCCTTGAGTAGTCAAGGTGGAACGATATGCCCGTCCTTACTCCGCTGCGTCCTCGAATCCCACCTCGAGCAGACCCCGCACGCCGAGCGCCGCCGACCGGCACCTGCCGAGCCGGTTCAGCTTCGGCGTGACGCCGCAGCTGACCGTCGAGGCCGCCGCCGCAGGGGGCGGCCGACGTTGGCTGGACCACTCCGCCTCGGCCACCTGAGCAGGATCACGCCACGGCCCCGCCACGGCGCCCGCTATCCCAAGGGCGATCTCGGGGACAGCCTGCTGGAGACCGCCGAGCTGATCCGCGGCGGTCAGATACACACCTCAGACGGTGTGGACGAAGATGTGCACCGCAGCAGTGTCGTCGACCTCGGCACTGGAGTCGCCTCGCGTCACCAGCACGCCACCGGCGGCGGCGGCGGCCAGCACCTCCTGACCCGGTAACGCACCGAGCCGGCGCAGCACCGACATGACGTCGCTGTCGGTCTGCAGCGGCTCGCTGATGCGCCGGACGACGACACGGACCGGTTGCGTCCCCGCACTGACGGCACGGGTCAACGGGACCAGGCCGGCGAGGAAGTCCTCGTCGGAGTCCGGCTCACCGAGCTCCTCCAGCCCTGGGATCGGGTTGCCGTACGGAGACGTCGTCGGGTGGTCGAGCAACTCGACCAGCCGTCGCTCGACGGTCTCGGATATGACGTGCTCCCAGCGGCAGGCCTCGATGTGCACCAGCTCGAGATCCAGCCCGATGACGTCGGTCAGCAACCGCTCGGCGAGCCGGTGCTTGCGCATCACGCGGCGCGCGAGCCGGCGACCCTCGTCGGACAGCTCCAGGTGGCGGTCGCCTTCGACGCTGACCAGCCCGGCCCGCTCCATCCGGGCAACCGTCTGGCTCACGGTAGGGCCACTTTGATGCAGCCGCTCCGCGATCCGCGCCCGCAGCGGGACGATGCCCTCCTCCTCGAGCTCGTAGACCGTCCGCAGATACATCTCTGTGGTGTCGATCAGGTCGCTCACGTACGCCATTGTGTCCCATCCCACGCAGCAACCCTGGCCTGCGGAGAAACCGTCGTCGGGTGAGGATGGAGCGGTGCCGACCTCGGTGATGTGGTTCCGTCGTGACCTTCGGCTGGCGGACAACCCCGCCCTGCTGCAGGCCGTGGCCGCCGGTGGCGATGGGGTGGTGCCGCTGTTCGTGCTCGACGCCGCACTGTGGCGACCATCAGGCCGGGCACGGCGGGCGTACCTGCGCGCCAGCCTGGGTGACCTAGGAGCACGGCTCGGGACGCTGCAGCTGCGCAGCGGCGACCCGGCGGTCGAGGTCGTCGCGGTGGCCCGGGCAGCCGGTGCCCGCAGCGTCCACGTCGCCGCGGACTTCGGACCCTACGGCTCTTCCCGCGACACCCGGGTTGCAGCCGCTCTGGCGCGCCACGCCATCGAGCTGGTGCGCACCGGCTCGCCGTACGCGGTCGCACCGGGACAAGTCCGCAAGGTCGACGGCTCGCCGTACAGCGTCTACTCCCCCTTTGCCCGCGCCTGGCTGGAACACGGCTGGAGGGGGCCGGTGGTCGCGCCGGCAGCGGTGGCGTGGATCCGGCCGCTGCGGTCGCTCGATCTGCCCGACGCACGGGTGGCGGCGCACCAGCGGCTGCCGCCGGCCGGCGAGGTGGCGGCGCAGTCACGATGGCATCGCTACGTGCAGAGCGCGCTCGCCGGCTACGCCACGGTGCGCGACCGGCCCGACGTCGACGCCACATCCCGGATGTCGGTGCACCTCAAGTGGGGTGAGGTGCATCCTCGGACGCTGCTCGCCGACCTCGCCGAGCACCGCGGACCCGGGAGCGACACCTACCGCAGGGAGCTGGCCTGGCGCGAGTTCTACGCCGACGTGCTGTGGCACCGTCCGGAGTCGGCTCGGGAATACCTGCGACCGCGGTACGAGGACCTGCCGTACGAGGAGCCCGGGCGGGTCTTCGACCGATGGCGCGACGGCCAGACCGGGTTCCCGATCGTGGATGCGGGGATGAGGCAGCTCCGCGGGGAGGGGTGGATGCACAACCGGGTCCGGATGATCGTCGCCAGCTTCCTGGTGAAGGACCTGCACATCGAATGGCGCCACGGTGCCCGCCATTTCATGCGGGAACTCGTCGACGGCGACCTGGCGTCCAACGCACACGGCTGGCAGTGGGTCGGCGGCTCCGGCACGGACGCGGCGCCGTACTTCCGGGTCTTCAACCCGACCACCCAGGGCGAGAAGTTCGACCCCGAGGGGGTGTACGTACGTCGGTACGTTCCCGAGCTGGCCGACGTCGAGGGGTCGATTGTCCACCGCCCGCACGGCCTCCCGGGTGGTGCGCCGAACGGCTACCCGGAGCCGATCGTCGACCACGCCACTGAGCGCCGGGTCGCCCTTGCCGGTTACGAGGCGATCCGCGACCGCTGAGCCCGTCCTCCACGCGCTCGGCATCATCAGTCTCGGTCGGCGGCGGCGATAGGTTGGCGGGGTGGCGGTGGATCGGCCGGGGGCGCAGCAGTGGGTCCCGGCCGGAGGTGGGCTCGAGCAGCTGCGGACCGCAGCGGACGGCTGCCAGGGCTGTGAGCTGCACGGGCCGGCAACGCAGACCGTCTTCTCGACCGGGTCACCACTTGCCAGGGTGGCGCTTGTCGGCGAACAGCCCGGTGACGCCGAGGACCGGGCTGGCGTACCCTTCGTCGGACCAGCGGGCGGGCTGTTGAACCGCGCGCTCGACGCGGCCGGTCTCGACCGCGGCACCTGCTACGTCACCAACGCCGTCAAACACTTTCGGTTCACGCCGACGCCGAAGCGCCGGCTGCACCAGACGCCGGACCTGGCGCACCTGCAGGCTTGCCGGCCGTGGCTTCGCGCCGAGCTGGCGGTCGTGGACCCCGAGATCGTGGTCTGTCTGGGCGCAACGGCGGCACGGGCGTTGTTCGGACCGACGTTTCGTGTCACTCGGCAGCGCGGCCAGCTCTACCCCCGGTCCGCACGGCGACCCGACCCGGCCCTCGTCCAGTCCGGCTGGCTCATGGCAACCGTGCATCCCTCGGCCGTGCTGCGCGCCACGGACTCCGACGCCGCCTTCGACGCTCTGGTGCGCGACCTGGCCGTGGCGGCGCAGGCGCTGGTGTCGGGTTGATCATGATCTCGCGGCGCTTCCGGGGGCCGACGTCGTCCGGCAACGGTGGCTACACCGCCGGCGTGTTGGCCCAGCTCGTACCCGCTGCCGACGCCGTCGAGGTGACCCTGCGCCGACCGCCCCCGCTCGAGACCCCCCTCGAAACCATGCGGACCGCGGCCGGTTGGGTGCTGCGGGACGGGGCCGACGCGGTCGCCGAGGCAGTTGCCGTGCCGACACCGTCCGACGTGGTGCCACGAGTCGACACCGCCACCGCCCGGGCGGCCGAGGAGTCGTACCGCGGACTGCGCTCGCACCCGTTCCCCGAATGTTTCGTGTGCGGCCCCCGACGCCGGCCGGGCGACGGGCTGAGGCTGCGCCCGGGGCAGCTGGATGAGGAGCGCACCGCCTGCACATGGACACCCGACGTGTCGCTGGCCGGAGACGACGGGAGGGTCGGCGGCCCGTACGTCTGGGCCGCGCTGGACTGCCCCGCCGGATGGACCGGTGACCTCGCGGGCCGGCCGATGGTGCTCGGCCGGATGACCGTCTCGCTCAGCGCTGCCGTCCGCGCGGGGTCGACGTACGTCGTCGTCGGTCAGCGCACCGGCATCGAGGGGCGCAAGACGTTCACCGCGAGTACGGTGTACGACGCAGGGGGCCAGCCATGTGGTCGCGCCACCCACACCTGGCTCCAGGTCGACCCGTCGCAGTTCCGTTGACCGTTCCCCGCTCCGTCCGAGGACCTCGATGACGCACGCACCGTGGTGGCGGCACGCCGTCTGCTACCAGATCTATGTCCGCAGCTACGCCGACTCCGACGGTGACGGCGTCGGTGACCTGCGCGGCGTCCTGGCCCGGCTGTCGTACGTCGCCGAGCTGGGTGCCGATGCGGTCTGGCTGACGCCGTTCTACCCCTCTCCGCAAGCCGACCACGGGTACGACGTGGCCGACTACCGCGACGTGGACCCGCTCTTCGGGACGCTCGACGACTTCGACGCGATGCTCGCCCAGGCACACCGCCTGGGCTTGCGGGTCATCGTCGACGTCGTGCCGAACCACTCCTCGAGCGACCACCGCTGGTTCCAGGAGGCGCTGACGGCTTCGCCGGGCAGCCGGGAACGCGCCCGCTACATCTTCCGCGACGGCCACGCAGACGACGCGGCCGGCACCACGACCCGGCCGCCCAACAACTGGCGCTCGGTGTTCGGGGGCCCGGCATGGACCCAGGTGCCGGACGGGCAGTGGTACCTGCACCTGTTCGACCCCGGCCAGCCCGACTTCGACTGGACGAATCCACAGGTGCACGCGGAGTTCGAGACCACGCTGCGCTTCTGGCTCGACCGTGGGGTGGACGGTTTCCGCGTCGACGTGGCTCACGCCCTGGCCAAGGCCGACGGTCTGCCGGACATCGACGACCCGCTACCCGACGGTGAGCTCGAGGACGCGCAGACCCGGGGCCGCCGGCCATACTGGGACCAGCCGGCGGTGCACGAGATCTACCGCCGCTGGCACCGCGTGCTCGCGGCGTACCCCGACGACCGGATGGCGATCGGGGAGGCCTGGGTCGGCACCCCGGAGGCGATGGCCCGGTACGTGGCCCCGGACGAGCTGCAGCAGTGTTTCAACTTCCACTGGCTGGAGGCCGACTGGTCTGCCCAGGAGTTCCGCGACGTACTCGCGGCCACGCTAGCCGCGGTGGAGCCCGTCGGCGCCTCGCCGACGTGGGTGCTGTCGAACCATGACGTCGAGCGCACGGTGACCCGCTACGGCGGCGGCTCGGTGGGGCTGGCGCGGGCTAGGGCGGCCCTGCTGGCGATGCTGGCGCTGCCCGGATCGGCGTACGTGTACCAAGGAGAGGAGCTCGGTCTGCCGGAGGTAGACGTCCCGCCCGTGGAGCGGCAGGACCCGCAGTGGCTGCGTGGGGGTGGACCGAGCCGTGACGGCTGCCGGGTGCCGATGCCATGGGGCGGGGACGAGCCCCCGTACGGCTTCTCGGCGGACGGCGTGACACCGTGGCTGCGGCAGCCCGCGGAGTGGGCGACGCTGACGGTCGAGCACCAGGAGCGCGACCCGAGCTCGACCCTGTTGCTGGTACGCAGCGCGCTGCGGCTGCGACGCGAGCTGCTCAAGTCATTGGGCGACAAGATCGAGGTGCTCGACCGCGGCTCACAGGTGCTGGCCTTCACCCGTCCCGGCCCGACTGGTCCGCCGCTGGTCTGCGTGCTCAACTCCGACACCGTCGCCATCGACACGTCCGACCTCGGTGAACCCGTGTTGCGCAGCCATCCCGCCGCCCTGACCGACGGCCATCTCGCCCCCGACTGCGCCGTCTGGTTCCGGGACTAGACGGTCACCTGCGCACTTCCACTGGCTGAGGAGCACGTCTCCCGCACCACACTGCCAATGGCTGAGGAGCACTTCCAACGGGTTCCTACCCGTTGGAAGTGCTCCTATACCAGGTGAACATGGGATAGAAACCCGGTCACGGCACCGGGGCGCGGGCGTCGTAGCGCAGGAAGCGGGGCTGCAGGGCGCACGCGACCACGACGCCGGTGATGCAGGCACAGCCGCCGAGTGCCACCGCCCACGTGTCGGTCGTCAGGTCGGCCAGCGAACCGGCGAGGAAGTCGCCGAGCCGGGGCCCACCGGCCACGACGACGGTGAACACGCCCTGCAGTCGCCCGCGCATCTCGTCCGGTGCCGCCGCCTGCAGCATCGTCGAGCGGTACGCCGCACTGACCATGTCCGCCGAACCGGAGAGCGCGAGGAACGTGACACCAAGCCACAGCAGGCCCGGCAGCCCGATCGCTGCCGCGCCGGCTGCAGCCACGGCCAGTCCATAACAAACCACCGCCACCGCGATCGCCAGGCCGTGGCGGTGGACGTGACCAATCCAGCCCGAGAGAGCGAAAGCCACCAGGGAACCGATCGCCGGTGCGGCCTGCAGCAGCCCTAGCGTGCTGGCGCCCCCCACGTACACCGTCAGTGCGAGCGCCGGGAACACCGCCCGCGGTTGCGCAAGCACCATCGCGCACAGGTCGAGCACGAAGGTCATGCGCAGGTTCGGCGCCCGGCGCAAGAAGCGCAGCCCGTCGACCACCGCACCCAGACCCGGTGGTCGGCCGGTGGCGTTGTCAGGATGCATCGGCGGCAGCCGCACGAGCGCGTACAGCGAGGCGGTAAACGCGACGACGTCGATCGCGTAGGCCCACCCCACGCCCTGCCATGCGATGAGCACACCCCCGAGGAGCGGGCCCACGGTGAAACCGAGGTTGAACGACGCCATCGTCAAAGCGTTCGCCGCCGGCAGCAGGTCGGGTGGCAGGAGCTTGGGGATGATCGCCGAGCGCGCCGCGTTGACGACCGCGAAGCAGCCCGACTGGACGGCGACGACGGCGTACAAGACGCCCACCGACCGCAGGTCCAGCACGGCCTGCGCGAGCAGCGCCAACGACATCAGCCACAACCCCGCGGAAGCGACCAGCGCCACCCGGCGGCGGTCCATCACATCGAGCAAGGCGCCGCCGTACAGGCCGAAGGCGACGAGCGGGACCAGCGCGTACAGGCCGACGAGCCCGACCGCGAACGACGAGCGAGTCAGCGTGTACACCTGGTAGGCGATCGTCACCGCGGCCATCTGCTGGCCAAGCTGCGCCACCGTCTGCCCGAACCACAGCCGCCGGAAGTCGGCTGAGTGACGCAAGGGGCGGACGTCGGTCACCACACGCAACCAGCGGCGCGGCCGCCGACCGGTCACAGACACGAGCAGCGATCCTCGCATGCGGTGATTTGCCTTGCCGAGCGGCGGTCAGCAACGTAGCGTCGTCAGTACACGGGAAGGAGGTGGTCCAGTACATGTATAGCCATAGGACTTGTGAGGTGGCTGTCCGCTAGCCGCTCCGGGGAACGACCCGCGTCAGCGGCTCGCAAATCCCGGCAGTCACCCGGCCCGCAGGGGGCCGAGTTCAGTCCGCTCGGCCCGTGGTCACGACCACAACCCTGCGGGCCGTTCCATGCCCCACCCGCTGCACCGGCCCGGTCATGGGGCCAACCTGGTCCGCCGCCAGCCGTCCCCGTCGCCGTCGCCGTCGAAGCGGATCCGGTCGTGCAACCGGTTCACCCGGCCCTGCCAGAACTCGATTACCGTGGGCGCAACCCGGTACCCGCCCCAGTACGGCGGGCACGGCACCGGCTCGTCGGCACCGAAACGGGCCGCCATCGTGTCAAACCGCTGCTCGAGGTATCCCCGGTCAGGAACCTCCTGCGACTGCGGCGACGCCCACGCCGCCAGCTGTGAGCCGCGGGGGCGGACCGCGAAGTACGCCTCGTTCTCCGGTCGCGTCAGCCGGGTCGCGGCGCCCTCGACCCGCACCTGCCGCTGCAACGGGTGCCACACCAGCACCAGGGCAGCCGCGCCACTAGCGAGCTCGTCGGCCTTGCGCGACTCGTAGTTCGTGAAGAACGTCAACCCGTCGGCGTCGATCCCCTTCAGCAGCACCATGCGTGCCGACGGGGCCCCCGTGGCCGCCACCGTCGCCAGGACCATGGCGTTCGGCTCGTGCAGGCCGGAAGCCATCGCATCAGCCAGCCAACGGCGCAGCAGCGGGTACGGGTCGTCACCGGCCGCGCCCTCGGCCAGCCCGGAGCTGGCGTACTCACGGCGCAGCCGGGCCACGATGTCGTTCTCCACGGGCGCCTCACGTCGAGCTCCGTCAGTGCGGCTGCCACACTAGGGGAACGTGCCCGCAGCGAACTCGCAGCCCCTCACGATCCCAGCAGCCCTCCGCCCCGTTGACGGCCGCTTTGGCTCCGGTCCGTCGAAGGTGCGCCTGGAGGCGCTCCGCGCCTTGGCGGAGTCGGGGCGGTCGCTGCTCGGCACCTCCCACCGCCAGCCGCCGGTCCGCCAGCTCGTGGCCCGGGTGCGTGAGGGGCTGACGCGGTTCTTCGCCCTCCCCGAGGGGTACCAGGTGGTGCTGGGCAACGGCGGCTCGACGGCCTTCTGGGACATCGCGACGTGCAACCTGATCCGCGAGCGCAGTCAGCACCTGGCGTACGGGGAGTTCTCGGGCAGGTTCGCCGCAGCGGTCGAGACGGCGCCGTTCCTGCGGTCGCCGAGCGTGCTGCGCGGCGAGGCGGGAACTCGGCCGCGACCCTGCCCGGAGGTCGGGATCGACGTGTACGCCTGGGCGCACAACGAGACGTCGACCGGGGTGATGGCGCCGGTGCACCGGGTGGAGGGCGCCGACGCCGACGCGCTCCTGCTGGTCGACGCCACCTCCGGTGCGGGTGGCCTGCCGGTCGACGTGGCCGAGGCGGACGCGTACTACTTCGCACCGCAGAAGGCGTTCGGCTCCGACGGTGGCCTGTGGCTGGCGTTGTTGTCACCGGCCGCGCGAGAGCGCGCGGCGCAGGTCGCCTCGACCGGGCGGTGGATCCCCCCGTTCCTCGACCTGGGGACGGCGATCGACAACGCGAGCAAGGACCAGACGTACAACACGCCGGCCATCGCGACGCTGTTCCTCCTCGCCGAGCAGGTCGACTGGTTCAACGCGCAGGGCGGGATGGAGTGGACTCTGGGGCGCACCAGCGACTCCGCCCGCATCCTGTACGGGTGGGCGAGCGCCAGTGGCTACGCGGCACCGTTCGTGGCCGAGCCGGCGGATCGCTCGCTGGTGGTCGCCACGATCGACTTCGTCGACGCGGTCGACGCGGCGACGCTGGCGGCGACGCTGCGCAGCAACGGCATCGTCGATGTGGAGCCCTACCGCAAGCTGGGGCGCAACCAGCTCCGGATCGCGATGTACCCCGGCATCGAGCCGGCCGACGTCGAGGCGCTCACCCGCTGCGTGGACTACGTCATCGAGCGGTGGCGCTGAGCACGTCGCACCGCCAGCCAGGCACCACCCAGGACCACCGTGCTGGCACCGACGGCCCACGCCGGCCACCAACCCCCGAAGTTCCCCGCGCTGGGCTCAGGAGCGGGAGCCGAGCCGGCCGGGTCGGGCTCCGGAGTCGCGGGGAGTGACGGCCGCTGCCGGGGCTCCGGGACGCCCACCTCGACCAGCGGGGAGGGCAGACCCTCGGTGCCGAGCAGCAGGGTGCTCCCAGCGCCGGTCACCGCGACCGACTCCCCTTGCCGCTGCTGTGGCACGTCAGTGGCGGCGGCGCGCTGCCAACCCGGCAGGCGGAAGACCACGGCGTCGGTGTAGGTGCGCACGACGACGTCTCCGTCGGGCAGTGCCGCCGCGTCGGTCACCAGACCGGGCATCCGGACGCCAGGGACGCGCTGAGCGGTCATGACCGAGTCGGACCGCAGTCGGCTCGGCAGCTGGTAGACCGCGCCGGAGAACAGTCCCTTGGTCACCACGCTCAGCCGGCCAGTGGCCGAGTCGGCCACCAGCGCCTCGGCGTCGTGCGGCTCGTCGGCGTACCGGAATTCGTACACCGTCGGGGTGACAGTGACGTCGCGGCGACTCGGCTGGTCCAGCGCATACAAGGCCACGGTCCCACGACCGGCGTCGTTGTCGCCGATGTCGGCGACGTACAACCGCTCGTCCGTTCCGATCGCGAGCGCCTCGGGGTCTACCGCGTCCACTCCACTCAACCGGGCGGTCCCGACGACCCGTCCCGTGCCCAGCGCCACGACGTACACGACGGGTGCGTTGCCGGAGTCGTTCACGGTGTAGACGAGCCCGGGCTGGCGGGTGGACAGCGCCAGCCCGCTCGACTCGGAGATACGGGCGTCACGGATGACGCTCACGACGCGGGGTCGATCGTCGGCCACCGCCGAGC
>JACCZI010000275.1 GCA_013696015.1 Nocardioidaceae bacterium | reverse complement strand
GACCCGTGAGCTCGGCTCAGTCCCGCGGCGCCGACTCGAAGTGGGTCTGCTCATCAGGGTCTTGCGGGCTGACCGGACGGGTCGACGACCGGCCACGTTCCTCG
Source organism: Nocardioidaceae bacterium (assembly GCA_013696015.1). GTDB lineage: Bacteria > Actinomycetota > Actinomycetes > Propionibacteriales > Nocardioidaceae > JACCYJ01. The sequence goes on along the minus strand of JACCZI010000275.1, from coordinate 14,549 downwards.
CGTACCTGAGTCTCTCGAGCACCGTGTTCGCCCCTGCTGGGGGGTGGCGCCGGATGACGTTCGGCCTCAGGACCGGCGGCCGCCTTGAGCTGCTTGACCTCCCGGCGGCGCCCGCGAGCCCGCCGCGAGCCGGCCGTCAACAATGCAACGCCGGCCACGAAAACGAGCAGACTGATAGCCCCGGTGATGAAGATCCAGCGCACCGTGGTGTCGATGCTGGCCCCCACCAGGTTCAGCTGGGCCGGGTCGTCGCCGGCGACCACCGCAGCGATGACGACGACCGCCACGACGACGAGAAGCAGCACACCGAGCACGATCACCGCGACATCACCTCCGGGCGCCGTAGTGCGGCCGACGGGCTCGCGGGAGGCGCCGCGTCCAACAGTACGCCGAGGAGGGCCACCGCGCCCGCCTTGTCGAGAGGGTTGTTCTGGTTGCCGCACTTGGGCGACTGGACGCACGAGGGGCAACCGTCCTCGCACTCGCACGACCGGATCGCGTCCCGCGTCGTGGTCAGCCACTCCCGGGCGGTCCGGTACGCGCGCTCGGCAAAGCCGGCTCCGCCCGGGTGCCCGTCGTAGACGAAGACCGACAACCGCCCGGTGTCAGCATGCAGGGCGGTCGACACCCCGCCGATGTCCCACCGGTCACAGGTGGCGAACAGCGGCAGCAACCCGATCGCCGCGTGCTCGGCGGCGTGGGCAGCCCCGGGCACGTCCACCGGCGCCACACCGCTCGCCGCCACCTGCTCAAGGCTGAGCGTCCACCACACCCCCTTGGTCACCAGCGTCCGTTCCGGCAGGTCGAGCGGCTCCTCTCCGAGGACCTCACCCGACCACAGCCGCCGCAGCAGGTACGACACGACCTGGCTGGTCACCTGCACGCTGCCGTGGCACAGCTGCGCGTCGCCCCAGCTCGAGACGACGTCGGTCGAGCAGATGCTGATCTCGGTGACCTCGCGGGCCGTGGTCGTGTAGTCGGGATCCTCTCGGCGGACCTCCGCCACCGCCTGCTCGACGTCAAAGCACTCGACGAGGTAGCTCTCACCTCGGTGCAGGTAGACCGCACCCTCGTGCACGGTTCGGTGCGCCGCCGCGGCGTCGACGGTGCCGATCAGGCGGCCGGTCCCGGAGTGGACGACCGACACCGCCCGCCCGCCGGCCGACCGGATGTCGGCGAGGTCGCTGGCGCGGTCCCGGCGCGTCCAGAACCAGCCGCGGGGACGGTGACGCAGCATCCCGGCCTCCACCAGCGCGGCCACCCCAGACCGGCTGAGCGGACCGAACAGCTCGAGGTCGGCCTCGATCAGCGGCAGCTCGGCGGCGGCGGCGCACAAGTGCGGCCCGAGGACGTAGGGGTTGTCCGGGTCGACGACGGTCGCCTCCACCGGTCGGCCGAGCAGCGCCTCCGGGTGGCTCACCAGGTAGGTGTCGAGCGGGTCGTCCCGGGCGACCAGCACCCCGAGCGCCCCTTGGCGGTCCCGACCGGCCCGCCCGAACTGCTGCCACAGCGCCGCCCGGGTGCCCGGATAGCCCACCGTGAGCACCGCGTCCAGCCCGGCGACGTCGATACCGAGCTCCAGCGCATTGGTCGCCGCCAGGCCCACCAGCCGACCACCGTTGAGGTCGGCCTCGATCGCGCGACGGTCCTCGGGCAGGTAACCACCGCGGTAGGCGGCGACCCGCCCCGCCAGCTCCGGCGCCACCTCGGCGAGCGTCCGCTGGGCGGACAGCGCAACCGTCTCGGCCCCCCGGCGCGACCGGACAAAGGCCAAGGTGCGTACGTCGGCGACCACCAGGTCGCTCAGCAGGTCGGCGGCCTCCGCGGTCGCCGAGCGGCGCGACGGGGCGCCGTGCTCCCCGCCGCCGTCGACCAGGGGCGGCTCCCAGAACGCGGCGAACGAGGCGGTGCGAGGCGAGCCGTCCCGCGTGACCGGCACGGTGGCAAGCCCGGTGAGCCGCCCAGCCGTCACCTCAGGCTCCGCCACCGTCGCCGAGGCGAGCACGAACGTCGGTTCCGCGCCGTAGTGCTCGCACAGCCGGCGCAGCCGGCGCAGCACGTGGGCGACGTGAGAGCCGAAGACACCGCGGTAGTGGTGGCACTCGTCGATGACGACGTAGCGCAGCCCGCCGAGGAAGCGGGCCCATCGGGTGTGGCCGGGGAGCAGCGTGTGGTGGCAGATGTCGGGGTTGGCGAAGAGCACGTTGGCGTGGGCCCGTGCCCACTCGCGCTCCTCGCGGCTGTTGTCGCCGTCGACGGCGGCGGCCCAAACCGTGGGCAGCGTCGCGGCGAGGGCGGTGACCGTGCTCAGCTGGTCGCGGGCCAGGGCCTTGGTCGGCGCCAGGTACAGCACCGACGGGTGCCGGTCACGAATTCCGGTCCCCGCCGGCGGTGTCGCCAGCGCGCTCAGCGCCGGGAGCAGGTATGCGAGCGACTTGCCCGACGCCGTACCGGTGGACACCACGACGTGGCGTCCGGCATGTGCCAGGTCGGCGGCCTCGACCTGGTGCCGCCACGGTCGCTCGACGCCACGGGCCTGCAGCGCCGCGACCACCTCGGGGTGCGCCCAGGACGGCCAGTCGACCGTCTCCTCGACGCGGTCGGGCAGCCGCTCGAGGTGTCTGAGCCGACCGACGCGCGACGCTGCCCGGCTCAGCTCGAGCAGTGCCTGCGTCGGGTCCGGTCCCACGACCCGCGAGTCTGTCACCACTGCGGTGCAGCGGCTGTGCAAAGGAGGTCGACCCGCCCGCCCGCATGGTTGAATGCACCCCGTGGACCTGTCGCTGGACACCCGCACCGAGGGTGAGCACACCGTCGTCGCGGTCGGCGGCGAGATCGACGTTTACACCGCACCCCGGCTCCGCGAGGCCCTGATCGACCTGGTCGATGCCGGCACCTACCACATCGTCGTCGACGTCGAGAAGGTCGAGTTCCTCGACTCCACCGGTCTCGGCGTGCTCGTCGGTGGTCTCAAGCGGGTCCGCGCCCACAACGGCAGCCTCCAGGTGGTGTGCACCCAGGAGCGCCTGCTCAAGATCTTCCGCATCACCGGCCTGACAAAAGTGTTCTCCATTCACGACTCGGTCTCCGACGCCGTCGCTGTGCGCTGACGCCGCTACCTCATGGTGCCCTCGGCTTCGACGGTCACGCTGACCATCAAGCCCGATCTGTCCCACGTCCGTCTGGTCCGGCTGGTCGCCGTGACGCTCGGCCGGCTCAACGGCATCGGGGAGGACGTCCTCGACGACGTACGGCTGGCGACCGGGGAGGCCTGCAGCCGGGCCGTCGCCTCGCACCTGCACCACGGACTCGCGCAGCCGGTCGAGGTCGAGCTGCGCGGGGGGGACGGGCTCGACGTCTGCGTCCGCGACTTCGTGCCGTTGCCGCCGGCCACCGGGGAGTCGGCCGCGGAGGTGCTGCGGCAGGACATGGTCGAGCAGCAGTCGGCGTTGCCAGAGGCCATCGGACTCATCGAGGGCGTCTCCGACGACGTGACCGTTCACACCGGCGAGATGGGTACCACCGTTGAGATGCGGTGGTCGCGAGCCTGACGTACTAGACCGGCCCGCCACCCCGTAGGGTGAGCCGTCTCTTTGTCACGCCACGGGGTGTCTCGCCCCTTCCCGGAGGAGGACGGATGTCCCGGCTCACGCTGGCCGAGAACGGTGGCGAGGTCAGTCTGTCCAGCGGCAACACCACGTTCGTTGTCGTGGTCGCTGCCATCGGCGTGGTCGCCCTCGTCATGGCGGGGATCTTCCGCCGCGAAGTGCTGGCGGCCCCCGAAGGCACCGACAACATGCGCACGATCGGTGCGGCTGTGCAGGAGGGGGCCTCGGCCTACCTGACCCGACAGTTCAGGACGCTCGCGGTGTTCGCCGGCCTGGCGTTCCTGCTGCTGTTCGTGCTGCCGGGCAACGCCGAGGTACGCATCGGCCGGTCGGTCTTCTTCCTCTTTGGCGCGGGATTCTCCGCCGCCATCGGCTACTTCGGCATGTCGCTGGCGGTCCGCGCCAACATGCGGGTCGCTGCGGCGGCGCGCGAGGAGAGTCGCGACGCCGCGATGCGGATCGGCTTCCGCACCGGCGGGGTCGTCGGCATGGCGACCGTTGGCCTCGGCCTGATTGGGGCTGCGGCGGTGGTGCTCATCTACCGAAGCGACGCACCGGACGTGCTGGAGGGCTTTGGGTTCGGCGCGGCGCTGCTCGCAATGTTCATGCGAGTCGGCGGCGGCATATTCACCAAGGCCGCCGACGTCGGAGCCGACCTGGTCGGGAAGGTCGAGCAGAACATCCCGGAGGACGACCCGCGCAACGCCGCGACCATCGCCGACAACGTCGGCGACAACGTCGGTGACTGCGCGGGCATGGCGGCCGACCTGTTCGAGTCGTACGCCGTGACGTTGGTGGCGGCGCTGATCCTCGGCAAGGCAGCCTTCGGCGCCGAGGGTCTGGTGTTCCCGCTGATCGTTCCGGCAATCGGCGCGCTGACCGCGATCCTCGGCGTCTACATCACCCGCCCCCGCGCCGGGGAGAACGGCCTCAAGACGATCAACCGCGCCTTCTACATCTCCGCCGCTGTCTCGGCGGTGCTGTGCACTATCGCTGCCTTCGCCTACCTGCCCGGCTCCTTCGCCGAGCTCACCTTCGCCGAGCTCGACGGCTCAGCCACCAACGACGGTGACCCCCGCGTCATCGCGACCGTGGCGGTGCTGATCGGCATTTTGCTGGCCGCGGTGATCCTGTCACTCACCGGCTACTTCACCGGCACCGACTACCGGCCGGTCAAGGATGTCGGCAAGACCTCGCTGACCGGGGCAGCCACGGTCATCCTCTCGGGCCTGTCCGTCGGGTTCGAGTCGGCGGTCTATACGGCGCTGGTGATAGGTGCAGCAGTCTTCGGCGCGTACCTCCTCGGCGGCGGCGCCGTAGTGGTCTCGCTCTTCGCCGTGGCGCTCGCGGGCACCGGGCTGCTCACCACCGTCGGTGTCATCGTCGCGATGGACACCTTCGGCCCGGTGTCCGACAACGCTCAGGGCATCGCGGAGATGTCGGGCGACGTCCACGGCGAGGGCTCGCAGATCCTGACCGAGCTCGACGCGGTCGGCAACACCACCAAGGCCATCACCAAGGGCATCGCGATCGCAACGGCCGTGCTGGCCGCGACGGCGTTGTTCGGCTCGTACACCGATGCCATCGACGAGGCGCTGGCGAACTCCAGCGGTGCCGTGATCGACACCGGCGCCTTCGCCACCGACGTCTTCAGCCCCAACGTGCTGGTCGGGCTCCTCATCGGCGCCGCCGTCGTGTTCCTCTTCTCCGGCCTGGCGATCAGCGCCGTGGGCCGGGCTGCCGGGGCTGTCGTCTACGAGGTCCGACGGCAGTTCCGCGACATCCCCGGGATCATGGAGGGCACGGGGCGCCCCGACTACAGCCGCGTCGTCGACATCTGCACCCGTGACTCGCTGCGGGAGCTGGCCACGCCCGGGCTGCTGGCGATCCTGGCGCCGATCGCGGTCGGCTTCGGCCTCGGGGTGGGACCGCTCGCCGGCTTCCTCGCGGGTGCCATCGGCGCCGGAACCCTGATGGCGATCTTCCTGGCGAACTCCGGTGGCGCCTGGGACAACTCGAAGAAGCTGGTCGAGGACGGCAACCACGGCGGCAAGGGTTCACCCGCCCACGAGGCCACGATCATCGGGGACACGGTCGGGGACCCCTTCAAGGACACCGCCGGGCCGGCGATCAACCCGCTGCTCAAGGTCATGAACCTGGTGTCGCTGCTCATCGCGCCGGCGATCGTCTCGCTGTCGGTCGGCTCGGACGAGAACGACCCGATCCGCCTCACGATCGCGATCGTGGCTGCTCTGATCATCGCCGCGGCCGTCTACGTGTCCAAGCGGCGACCGATCGCTATCGGCGCCGACCAAGAGGCGTCCGCCGGCGTCGGCTGACCTCAGGCGTTCGCGCGCCGCTTCAGCCACTCCTGCACCGGCAACGGCAACCTGCGCACCGCCGGACTCCGCCGCGCTCGGCGCACCAGCTGGCCGCCCCGCCCGGTCCAGTGCAGGTCGGCGCGCTCACGCAACAGGGTGGCGACGGCACCCACCGCGGTGTCGAGGACCGCGTCGTCCTCGACCGTGCCGGTCGCCGGATCCGGCCAGCGGGGGCGCAGGTCGGCCAGGGCGCCCTCGACCGGCAGCCCCCACGTGGTCAGGTCGTCGATCATGTCTCGCGCGCAGGTGTCGAAGAAGGGCCGCAGCTTTTCGGGCACGACGGGGCGCGTGCTGAGCGGCCCTGACGTCAGCAGCTCCTCGGCGAACCAGTTCTTCACCGTCGCCTCGTACGCAGGCCACTCCAGAGAATCGCCGAGGGCCTTGTTGACCCGCCGGAGCAGCTCGGTCTCGGTGAAGCCCAACGAGGAGTTGCGCGCTGCGGGCGTGCTGTCGTACTCCTCGGCGGACAGTCCGATAGCAGCGGCGAAGCGCCGCCACAGCAGCGCCGGCTCGCTGCCCGGTGGCGGCACCGTCACGACGTGCAGCCGGTCGTCGGGCACGTTCGCCGACCAGCGGCGCAGCACCTCGACGATGTGCTGCTGGCGCCAGAACACCAGGGCTGCCTTGCCCTTGCGAGGCGCTCGTGTCAGCCGTTCGGCGTATGCCGCGAACTCGACCGTGCTGTGGTTCTTGACGTACTCCTGCCACATGGCGGGCACCTGCTGCCCGAGGTCGCGTGCGGTGAGGACGACGTGGACCTCGTGGCCGGCGAGGGAGTACGTAGCCGCCGCGACCGCGTCCGCGTCGGCGCCAGCGAGCAGCTCGTGGGACAGCACGACGGTGTGCCCACGCCATCGGGTGGCGCTGCGGGCCAGCCGTTCCCAGCGGCCGCGCAGGTCGGGGTCCTCGAAGCCGCCGAACGTCATGTCCCGCAGGTCGACGACCGCGTCGAAGTGCTCCTCGGGGTACGCGGCGGGATAAAGGACCCCCGCTCGGGCCAGCTCGCGGCGGTTGCGAAACAGCACGTCCTGCAGGTACGTGGTTCCGGTCTTCGGCACCCCGACGTGCACGTAGATCCGCAGCATGCGCCGCGAGACTACCCGAGACGTACGCTGGCCCCACGATGCCTGGCTTCGACCCGACCATGCTCGGCCCGGCCGTCGTGGCCCGGCTGCGAGAAGCGCTGAGCACCGCGTCGTACACCGTGGCCGGGGTCTCCCAGCGGCTCGGTGAGGCAGCCCACGGCGCCCTGCTGCGCAACGCGACGCCGGCCGCGCTGCGGGCGACCACAGGCGGTGATCCGCTGGACACGATGACCCGGCTCTTCGCGCTGCAGGTGCCGGTGCCCAGGCGAGCCGTGGACCGCGCGCTGCCCGGTCTGCTGGGTCCGCTGGTGACCGGCGGCGTGCTCGAGACCGCTGGAGAGGAGGTCCGGGCCTCAATAGACGTGCGGCCGTACGGTGACGAGACGCACGACTGGTGGGTGGTCAGCGATCTCACTCCCGGCCTGGACGGCAGCAAGGCACGGATCGCCGCCGACCACGTCCTGGGCGTGTCGCCGGCGTCGACATCACTGGCGCAGCTGACGGTGCGCGACCCGGTCGGCTCCGCCCTCGACCTCGGAACCGGGTGCGGGGTTCAGGCGCTGCACCTGCGACAGCACGCGGCGCGGGTCGTGGCGACCGACGTCAACGCGCGGGCGCTGGCGATGGCCGCCCTGACCGCCTCGCTCAACGGCGTCGCCTACGATCTGCGAGCGGGCAGCCTCTACGAGCCGGTCAACGGAGAGGCGTACGACCTCATCACGAGCAACCCACCGTTCGTGGTCGGCCCGCCGGTGCCCGAGCCGCTCATCTACCGCGACTCCGGGTTGCCCGGCGACGAGGTGGTGCGTCGGATCGTCACCGGCGCGCCCGCGCAGCTCCGGAGCGGTGGGTGGTGCCAGGTGCTGGCCAACTGGGCACACCACGCCGACGAGCCGTGGCAGGAGCGGGTTGCGGGCTGGGTGGAGCCGACCGGCTGTGACGCGTGGGTCCTGCAACGCGAGACCGCCGATCTGCCCACGTATGTAGAGATGTGGCTGGCGGATGCCGGGCTGCTCGGTGCGCCGGGCTACCACAGTCGTTATGACGTGTGGATGTCATGGTTCGAGCAGCAGGGCATCGAGGCGGTCGGCTTCGGCTGGTTGTGCCTGCACAATGCCGGCCGTGAGGCGGCGGTGGTGCGGATCGAGGACTGGCCGTACGACATCGAGCAGCCGCTGTGGCCGCACATCGCCGACTGGGCGCGCCGCGCCGACCTGCTCACCCGGCTCAGCGACCAGGAACTGCTCGAGACGTGCCTGCGGCGCAGACCCCATGTGGTCCAGGAGACGCGGGGCGAACCCGGGGCCGCCGATCCCGAGCTCATCGTGCTGCGTCAGCAGGCCGGGGTGCGTCGTGCCCGCCGCGTCGACACCGTCGAGGCCGCCCTGGTCGGCGCGTGCGACGGTGACCTCGGCGTCGGGCAGGTGCTCGACGCGCTGGCGACCCTGCTCGAGCGTGACACCGCAGAGCTTCGGACGCGATATGTCCCGGTGGTGCGCGACCTGGTCGCGGAGGGGTGGCTCGATGAGTGAGCAGGCCCGCCGGTGGGCGGTGGTGGCGCTGGCGGTGCTCTTTGTGGCCGGGGGCTGTGACGGCGGCGCGGAGCCGCAGGCGGCGCCGAACAGCTCAGCGACCTCGACAACGCTGACCTTGCCACCGGTAGCCCCGACTGCGACCCCGACTTCGTCGGCAACCCCCTCGCGGGATCCGGGTGCTGCGGGGCCGGCGCGGTTCCGCGTCGATGCGTCGCTGCAGTCGGTGCGCCGGCTGGCCGGCCGCATCGGTCCCCGCGAGACGACGTCCCACGCGTACGCCCGAGCGGCGGGGTGGGTGGAGCGGCGCTTCGACGCGACGGGATACGACGTGATGCGGCAGCGGCTGTCGGTCCCGGCCGGGGTGTCGTGGGGCGTGCCGGTCGACGCCGGCCGGACGTGGAACGTCATCGCCCAGCCGGCAGACTTCGACCCGTTCCGGCCGTACCGCCTGGTGGGAGCACACCTCGACACGGTGCCGCAGGCCCCCGGCGCCGAGGACAACGCCTCGGGGGTGGCGGTGCTGCTCGAGCTTGCCCGGTTGGCCGCCGGGCGGCGGACGGGGCTGCCGGTGGTCTTCGTGGCATTCGCCGCCGAGGAGCCGCGCGGAGACGGCGATGCGCTGCATCACTTCGGGTCACGGGCGTACGTCGCCCGGATGCCGGTCGAGGAGCGCCGCAACCTGACGGCGATGGTGTCGCTGGACCGCGTGGGCGTCGGGCGTGTGGTGCCGGTCTGCACCGGCGGCGCCGGACCGGCGAGCGTGCAGGCTGCTCTGTTGACGACCGCGCAGCGCACCGGCGTGGCCGCGCTGGGGTGTGACAACACCTCGAGCGACCACTGGTCGTTCGAGCTGGCCGGCATGCCGGCCGCCCGCGTCGGCAGCACGCCGTATGCCTCCTACCACAGCGCAGCGGATCTCCCCGGGGTCGTGCGACCCGCGCAGCTGCGCCGGGTCGGTGCGTTGATGTGGGACTGGCTCAGGAGCTGAAGGGCGGGTCGCTGGCGGCCCACATCGGGAGCAGGATGGCTGCCGCGCGGGCGTTGCCGGCCAGTCGGGGCGCGTAACCGGCGCCGATCACGTACGGCGTGAAGTCGGTGGCCATGAGCTCGTCACCCCAGAACACGAGCTCGAGCATCACGCCCTCCTGGGTCTGCCGGGAGAAGTCCATGTCGAAGACGAAGTTGCCGAGGGAGTGGACCACCAGCCGGCCGTGATGCCGCTGGACTCCCTGCGTCCAGTGCGGGTGGCCCCCGACGACGATGTCGGCGCCGGCATCGACCATGGCTGCCCCGACGCGCCGCTGGTCCGGCACCGGGGTGTAGGTGTACTGGTCACCCCAGTGGGGCATCGCGACGACGACGTCGACGCGCTGGGACAGCGCGGTGATCGTCGCCGTCAGCCGGCGCAGGTCGTCGGCGTCGAGTGGACCGGTCCGCGGCTGCATCCGCACCTCGGCCGCCCCGGGTTGCGTACGAGTGGCACGGGGCGTCTCGCCGATGGCGTTGAACGCGACGAAGCCGAAGGTGGTGCTGCCGTGGTGCAGCACGACCGGGCGCCACGCCTGCCGGGCGTCGCGGCCGGCGCCGACGGACCTGATCGGTGACTGGCGGACCCGGGCAAGGGTCCGGAGCAGGGCCTCATCCCCGTAGTCGCCGGCGTGGTTGTTGGCCAGCGACAGCAGGTCGAACCCGGCGTCGGTGAGCCCGTCGAGCACCGCCGGTGGCGCGGCGAACGAGTCGCCGCCCTGCTCGGGAGGTCCGGCCTGCGACAGCGTGCTCTCGAGGTTGCCGACGGTGAGGTCGGCCGCCGCCAGCCGACGTTGCAGGGGGCGCAGCGGCGCGCTGGGGTCACCCGCGGCTGCAGCGACCTCGGCGACGCCGCGGCCCAGCATGATGTCGCCGACGACGGTTAGCGTCGTCACGGACGGGGGGACTCTCGGTGCCCGGACCGTGAGGGCGTAGTCGGCTGGGTCGCGCATCGGGTCGATCCCGGCGACCGAGACGGCCTGAACCGTCGGGCGTACCCGGAACGCCGGCACAACGGCCAGGACGTCGGCGTTCCGCTCCACCGCGTCTAGCGCGCCCGGCCCGATGCGGATGTCGATCCGCCCTCCGGTCTGACCCAACGCAGCCCAGGAGGTGTTCGCGTCGTCGGAGATCCGGCGCGCGACGGGTACCGCGATGTCGAGGGGAGTTCGCCGGATGTTGACCGCCAGCGCCAGTGGCTGCCGGGGCGCGGCGGGTCGGGTCGTGGGCTCAGTTGACGAAGGAGTCGCCGATGCCGGTGTGCTCGTGCCCTGCAGCTCGGCCGGTTGCACTGCCTGGTCGTCGGGGGCAGGGCACCCCGCCAGCAGCAGCACCAGCGCCCCCATACCGGCCCCCCACCTCCACCCCCTGGCAGGGTTGTCCACAGGGGCCCCGTCTGACGTTGCTGCCACGCTTCGACGGTACGCCGCGAGGTGCCTCACCTGAGGGTCTCACTCCGTACGAGCACCTCGTAGCTGCGTCCGTCTGTCGAGGAGTCGAACCGTCCGACGTTGCGGAAGCCGAGTGACTCGACGACCCGTCGCGCCCGAAGGTTGAAGGTGGCGATCGTGACTCGGAACGCTGCTGGTGCAAAACGCTCTCGACCGAACGCCAGGCCGGTCCGGATCGCCTCACGACCGAGTCCTCGTCCGGTGAGGTCGGGCCGCAGTCCGCCGCCGGTGTCCAGGGCTGAGTCGTCGTACGGACCTCCCGGCACCTGACCGTCCACGCCGAACGACCGGAACCCGATGAGGCTGTCCCCGTCCAGCAGCGCGAAGTAGCCACTGGCCGGGTCGACCAGCTCGGCCGGGTCCGCGCTGACCATGTCGTACCAGTGGTATGGCTCGGGGTAGCGCCACGTGACGATGGCGGTGGCGTACGCGGGTGTCATCGCAGCCACGAACACAGGACAAGTAGTACAGGGAGCGGCTGCCGACTTGCGCTCACCCGTTACCGTGGCGGACTGTTCTGATCGTCCCCTGACCGCAGGAGCAACAACCGTGGCAGCCGCGCGACCGCAGCGACTCGTGATCGTCGAGTCGCCCGCCAAGGCGCGCACGATCGCGGGCTACCTGGGCAGCGGCTACGTCGTCGAGTCGTCCATCGGGCACATTCGGGACCTGCCACACAACGCCGCCGAGGTGCCCGCCAAGTACAAGGGTGAGCCGTGGGCGCGGCTCGGGGTCAATATCGAGGACGGCTTCAAGCCGATCTATGTCGTGCCGAGCGACAAGAAGGCGCAGATGGCCAAGCTGCGTCGGCTGCTCAAGGAGTCCGACGAGCTCTACCTCGCCACCGACGAGGACCGCGAGGGCGAAGCCATCGCGTGGCACCTGCTCGACGAGCTGAAGCCGACGGTTCCGGTGCGCCGGATGGTCTTCCACGAGATCACCCAGCAGGCGATCCAGGCGGCGGTCGACGACCCGCGCAGCATCGACGACGATCTCGTCGACGCGCAGGAGACGCGGCGCATCCTCGATCGGCTGTACGGCTACGAGGTCAGCCCGGTGTTGTGGAAGAAGGTGATGAGCGGGCTGTCTGCCGGTCGGGTGCAGTCGGTCGCAACCCGTCTGGTCGTGGACCGCGAGCGGGACCGCATCGCGTTCCGGGCCGCGGGGTACTGGGACCTCGAGGCCCGCCTCGACGCCGGAGCGGGCAAGGAGCCGCGCGAGTTCCCGGCCCGGCTAGCCGCGGTCGACGGGGTACGGGTCGCGCAGGGCCGCGACTTCAGCAGCGTCGGCGAGCTCAAGGCGCCGGGTGAGGTCCTCCACCTCGATGGCGCCCGGGCAGCGGCTCTCGCCGAGGCGCTCCGCGAGGCGCAGCTCACCGTCCGCTCGGTCGAGTCGCGGCCGTACAGGCGCCGCCCGTACGCGCCGTTCCGGACCACGACCGTGCAGCAGGAGGCCTCACGCAAGCTCGGCTTTGGGGCTGCACGGACCATGCAGGTCGCGCAGCGGTTGTACGAGAACGGCTTCATCACCTACATGCGCACCGACTCCACGACGCTGTCGGACACCGCCGTCACGGCGGCGCGCGCCCAGGTGCGGGAGCTGTACGGCGTCGACTACCTCCCCGACGCGCCGCGCTCGTACGTCAACAAGGTCAAGAACGCGCAGGAGGCGCACGAGGCGATTCGCCCGGCGGGAGAGTCGTTTCGTACGCCGGCAGAGACCAGGCTGAGTGGCGACGAGTTTCGGCTGTACGAGCTGATCTGGATGCGCACGGTCGCCTCCCAGATGCGTGACGCGGAGGGCCGGTCGGTGTCGGTGCGCCTCGGCGGCACGGCGGCGTCAGGGGAGGACTGCGAGCTCGCGTCCTCCGGCCGGGTGCTCACGTTCTTCGGCTTCCTCAAGGCCTACGTCGAGGGCCACGACGATCCCGAGTCAGACTCCGACGACTCGCAGACGCGCCTGCCCGATGTCGCCCAGGGCGATCAGGTCAGCATTGCCGGCCTGGAGGCCGCCGGACATGAGACCCGACCTCCGGCGCGCTACACCGAGGCGACGTTGGTGCGCGAGCTGGAGGAACGAGAGATCGGTCGTCCGTCGACGTACGCCTCGATCATCAAGACGATTCTCGACCGTGGGTATGTCTACAAGAAGGGCACCGCGCTGGTGCCGGCCTGGCTTGCTTTTGCGGTGATCCGGCTGCTCGAACAACACTTCACCCGGCTCGTCGACTACCGGTTCACCGCCTTGCTGGAGGACGTCCTCGACGAGGTCGCCGGCGGCCGCCAGGAGGCCCGGGGGGTGCTCGAGCGCTTCTGGTTCGGACATGGCGATGACGAGGGGCTGGCCCGGCTGGTCTCCGGGCTCGGCGAGATCGATGCTCGCGTCCTGTCCACGTTCGACCTTGGCGAGGGCGTCGCGGCGCGGGTCGGGCGGTACGGCCCGTACGTCGAGGATGCCGACGGCACTCGTGCGAACATCCCCGAGGACCTGCCACCCGACGAGCTGACACTGGACGCGGCGCGAGCGTTGTTGGCCAACCCCGCCGGCGTCGAGCGTGAGCTCGGAACCGATCCGAACACCGGTCGCACCGTGGTGTCCCGCAACGGTCGCTACGGGCCGTACGTCACCGAAGTGCTGCCCGAGGACTCGGGCAAGGGAGCCAAGCCGCGGACGTCGAGCCTTTTCAAGTCGATGTCGCTCGAGACGCTCACTCTGGACGATGCGCTGCGCCTGCTGAAGCTGCCGCGTGTCGTGGGTGCCGATCCTGAGTCCGGTGAGGAGATCACCGCTCAGAACGGCCGCTACGGGCCGTACCTGAAGAAGGGCACCGACTCCCGGTCCCTCGACACCGAGGACCAGCTGCTCTCGATCACCCTGCCCGAGGCGCTGGAGATCTACGCCCAGCCCAAGACTCGTGGCCGGGCCGCCGCAGCGGGGCCGCTGCGCGAGCTGGGCACCGACCCCGCCGGAGGAGCACCGATCGTCGTCAAGGACGGCCGCTTCGGTCCGTACGTGACCGACGGGGAGGTCAACGCGACGCTGCGCAAGGGTGACGACGTCACCACCATCAGCCTCGAGCGCGCCGTCGAGCTGCTGGCCGAGAAGCGCGCCAAGGGCCCGACCCCCAAGCGCCGCACTCGCAAACCCGCCGCCAAGAAGCGCCCCACGAAGAAACGCTGATCGGTTGTCGCTCAGCCATTGGAAGTACACGCCGCCGCACGTCGCACGCGATCGCAGAGCACTGGCACCCAGTGTCCCCTGGATGGCTGCTGCAGCTCGTTGGCAGTTCCACCATCACGGCGTCTCAGCGTCAGCCACCGCGACTAGCCTGAGGTCGTGTCGGACCGAGCTGCGAGCCTGCCGCCGGTGCGAGCGACGTTGCACATCCGGCCGTTCCGGCGGCTTTGGATGACACTCGGGCTGGCCTCCCTTGGTGACTGGGCTGGCCTGCTGGCGATCACCG
>JACCZI010000213.1 GCA_013696015.1 Nocardioidaceae bacterium | reverse complement strand
CGTCGCCGCCGAGGTCGAGGGTGCCTACGTCCACTGCGATGTCACCGACGCCGACGAGGTCGACACGCTGTTCTCGACGGCCAAGGGCGAGTACGGCAGCGTCGACGTGGCCTTCAACAACGCCGGCATCTCACCGTCCGACGACGACTCCATCCTCGACACCGGTATCGACGCGTGGCACCGCGTCCAGCAGGTCAACCTCACCAGCGTGTACCTGTGCTGCAAGGCGGTGTTGCCCTACATGCGCGAGCAGCGGAGTGGCTCGATCATCAACACCGCCTCGTTCGTCGCCGTCATCGGGGCGGCCACGTCACAGATCTCGTACACCGCCAGCAAGGGGGGCGTGCTGGCGATGAGCCGTGAGCTCGGCGTGCAGTTCGCCCGCGAGGGCATCCGCGTCAACGCGCTGTGCCCCGGGCCGGTCGACACTCCCATGCTGCAAGAGCTGTTCGCCACCGACCCCGAGCAGGCTCAGCGCCGACTCGTACACGTTCCGATGGGTCGCTTCGCGCGGGCGGAGGAGATCGCCAACGCCGCGCTGTTCCTGGCCAGCGATGAGTCGAGCTTCATCACCGCGTCGACGTTCCTCGTCGACGGTGGCATCAGCGGCGCCTACGTGACACCGCAGTAGTGTCCGCATCTCGCCCGCTCATCGGGATCACTTCCTACGTCGAACCGGCGGCCTGGGGAGTGTGGCGCAACGTGCCCGCGGCGCTGGTGCCGCATCGGTACGTGCGACATGTACAGCAGGCAGGCGGAATCGCGGTCGTGGTCCCGCCACTGGCGCCGCCGGTCGACAGTGCGGCCGCGGAGGTGCTCGACCATCTCGACGGCCTGGTGATCGCCGGAGGCGTCGACGTGGAGCCGTCCCGCTACGGGGAGGAGCCGGACGCGACCGTCCAGGAGCCGCGGCCCGACCGAGACGAGAGCGAGCTGGCCCTCGTGCACCGGGCGGTGGAGCTCGACCTGCCCGTGCTCGGAGTCTGCCGCGGCATGCAGGTCATGGCGGTCGCCGGCGGTGGGTCGCTGGTGCAGCACCTGCCAGACAAGATCGGGTCAGCCGACCACTCACCGGGGCCGGCGGCGTACGGCCGTACGACGGTCCGGATCGCGCCCGACAGCCGACTCGCCACGGTGCTGGGGGAGACCGCCGAGGTGTCCTGCTATCACCACCAGGGCGTGGCGGCACATCCGGGCTACACGGGCAGTGCCTGGGCGGCGGACGGGACGCTGGAGGCATTGGAGGCGCCCGAGGCGCGGTGGCGCGTCGGCATCCAGTGGCACCCGGAAGCCGGGACCGACCCGCGGCTGTTCGAGGCGCTGGTCGACGCCGCGCGCGGCTGAGCCGCCCTACCCGGGTGCATCGCGGCTCCGGGTGGCAAGTTGGCAGCGTCGAAGGCTTCATCGACCGTGTGACGCTAAGTCACAACGCTGACGACTCGGTCTGGTGCTGCTACGCCGGGGCGGCGTTGCGGCCGCGCCGCCGGTGCCAGCCGCGTCGGACCCAGCGAAGCAGCAGCACCACGATGACGACGCCGAGCACGAGCAGGGTCGCAGAGATGCCGAGTGCCCACCACGGGTGGTAGACCACCAGCGTCACGACGCCGGCCACGGTGAGGTCCTCGCCCACACTCACGGTGGCGTTGCTCACCGGCTCGGGCGAGCCGTTGACCGCGAGCCGGATGCCGGCCTTCACCAGGTGCGACGCGAGTGCGCTGCCCCCTCCGACGACCGCCATCGTCGCCTGCTGCACCGACGACGCGTCGCCGGCGATCAGCAACCCGATGACCGCGCCCACTGTCGGGCGGATCGCCGTCGAGATCGTGTCCCACACCGAGTCGACGTACGGGATCTTGTCGGTGACGAACTCGATCGCGTACATCACTGCGGCGGCGACAAGCACGTCCGTGCGCATCAGTGCCTCGGGGACATCGTCGGCGCCGAGCACCCGGCCGTAGAACCCGAGACCGAGCACTACCAGGTAGGCGTTGACACCGCTGGCCCAGCCACTGCTGAACACCGTCGGCAGGAGCTCCACGGCCTCGAGAGTAGCGGCGCCGCGCACTCAGGCACCCGGGCGCCGGGCATGCTTGAGTCACACGTGCGTCCAAGGAGCGGATATGCGCATCTCTTCGCCCAGGTTGACAGCAGCCACCGTCGGTTTAGGTGTCGTGGGCGCGTTGACAGTGACGACATCAGGGGCGGCCACGACGACCACCACCGGCGCGCAGACATTCAATGCCTCGGTCCCGTTGGACCACACCGTGGTGCGCGGACAGGACCGCTACTACCAGATCTGGTTCGGCCACCGGATGGCGTACGTGCGGGCAGCGGACGTCCACATCACCCGGTAGGCCGGCTGCTCCGACGGCGGCGTAGGTTCATCGCGTCCGCATCGAGCTAACGAGGGAGCAGCCATGTCTTGTGTCGAGTCGTCGACGGTGGGAGCACTTGGGCGTGGCGTCGTGGCTGGTCTGGCCGGGACCGCAGTGATGACCGCCTTCCAGAAGCTTGTCGAGATGCCGCTGACCGGACGCGCCGACAGCTATGCGCCGGCGACGTTCGCCGAGAAGGTGCTGCCGGTGGGCCCCGCCACTGCTCGCGGTCGCACCCAGCTCAACTACGCCACGCACTTCGCTCTCGGCACGATGTGGGGTGCTGCGTACGGTGTCGCGGCGCGTTCGGGGCTGAGCGGCCAGCGTGCTGTGGCGGTGGTGTTCGGCGCCGTCTACACCGCCGACGTGGCGCTCAACACCGCGCTCGGCCTCTACAAACCGTGGGAGTGGTCGGCCTCGGACTGGGTCATCGACGTCGGTGAGAAGCTGATCCAGGCTGCAGCGACCGGTGCCGTGTACGACCGACTCCTCTCCGACTAGCTCGGCGCGTCAGCGGCTACGGAGCCGTTCGTGGACGTCTTGCATCGCGGTTGCGCCGGGCAGGTAGCGCTTGGCGATCTTGGCCACCACGGTGTAGGTGGTGTCGACCATGTTGGCCACCGGAGTGAGAGCGGTCTGGGACACCAGCTGGTACGCGTCCATCGTCGACAGGTCGGTGAGCTCCTGGACCCAGCGGACCAGCTGGGTGTGTGCGATGCGGAATGCGTCGTCCAGCGGGCGGGCCGACCCGGTGGTCATCAGGAAATCGTCGGACTCCAGCCGCGGCCAGGCGGTTGGGGTAGCACCCTTGATCACCTCGACGACCAGCTCGGTGTCCATCGCGCACTCGACGGCGACGCCGCAGGCCTCGCCCTCACCCTGCCGGGCGTGGCCGTCGCCGAGGCTGAACAGCGCGCCGTCGACGTTGACCCCCAGATAGCAGGTGGTGCCGGCTCGCATCTCCGGGGTGTCCATGTTGCCGCCCCAGTCGCCGGGTGCGAGCGAGGAGCGCACCTCGCGCAGGGCTGGCGCGACGCCCACCGTCCCGTGCATCGGGTCAAGCGGCAGGTCCACCTGGTACGCCGAGTCGAGCGCGTCGTACCGGACGAGGCCGGCGTCCCGGTCGATCTCGTAGACCCAGGTCCGCTCCGGCAGCGGATCGTGCAGCATCGCGGTCAGCGCGGTGGCGGTCAGCGAGCCGAACAACGGCACGGTGGTGCTGACACCTCGCGCCTCCCGCGGTGCGATGCTGCGGAAATGGACGGCGAGGGTGTCGCCGGGTTCGGCTCCTTCGACGTAGAACGGTCCGGTCTGGGGGTTGATGAACCGCGGGTCGCACACCTGCGACACCAGGTCGCTGGTCGAGCGGACTCGGCCCGCGAAGCAGTCCAGGGTCCAGGTGGAGATGAGCGTCCCGGGCCGCACCGTGGCCCGTGGCTCCGCGCCGCCGAACGTGTACGTGAGCGACGCCGGGTCCGCGTCCGCGTCGGGCTCGAACCGGAACGCGTCCTCGACCGTCAGTGTCGTGGGCCTCCGTCCACCGGCTCGCGCTCGTGCGTCTCCTGGTAGACGCTCCGACCGATCTGGTCATAGACCGGACGGTTCCTCGACTTGAGCAGCATGACACCGAGCAACCCGAGCGCGAAGGTGCCGATCACGATGTAGGGGATCGCCTCGAAGAACGGCGACCCGGCCGCCAGACCACCTGCAAAGTCGAGGTTGCTCACCAACAGGTATACGACGTAAAGCATCCCGATTCCGCCGAGCGCCGGGATGATGCCGGTTGTGAGCATGTTGCCCGGAGCCGCCTTCTTGACATGGAAGTACCAGATGACGGCCAGCGAGGTGATGGCCTGCACGATCAGGATCGCCATCGTGCCGAGGATGGCCA
Source organism: Nocardioidaceae bacterium (assembly GCA_013696015.1). Taxonomy (GTDB): domain Bacteria; phylum Actinomycetota; class Actinomycetes; order Propionibacteriales; family Nocardioidaceae; genus JACCYJ01. The sequence goes on along the minus strand of JACCZI010000213.1, from coordinate 21 downwards.
GCAGGCCGTACTGGTAGATGT
>JACCZI010000209.1 GCA_013696015.1 Nocardioidaceae bacterium | reverse complement strand
ACGCCGAAGACGCCGAAGACGCCGAAGACGCCGAAGACGCCGAAGGCCCCCTAGCCCGCCATCGGGATGGCGTAGCTGAGCTCGAGCGCCCCCTCGTACGCCGGGATCTCGAGCTCCTCGAGCGGCTGCACACTGAGCCCGAGCGACACAGTCTCGACGTAGTCGCGGTAGTCCTGCACAGCCTGTGACTCGTCGAGCCCGGCTTGCAGCGCGTCCGGGTCGCCGGTCGCCTCGATGACGTACGGCGGTGAGTACGGCACGCCCTGCAGGACCACGGTGTTCCCCACGCACTTGATGCCGGTGGTGGAGATGAGGCGTTGTCCTTGGAGGCTGACCGCCGTGGCGCCGCCGGCCCACAACGCGTTGACGAACCCTTGGATGTCCTGCTGGTGCACGACCAACAGGTTGGGGTCGATGCCTTCTGGATCCGCATCACGCGGCGCGTCGTCGAGAGCGACTCGCATCCCGGGTCCGGCAACCGCTGACAGTCCCGCGTCTGGCGCCAACCGAGCTGCCCGGCGGCGCGCTGCGCTGACCGCACCGTCATCGACCGTGGCAGTCAGCCCGGCAATCTCGTCGCGCAACACCTGCACCCGCCCGCGGAGGTCGTCGACCGACTCGGCGCGCTGCTGGACCAGTGCGCCCACGTCGGTGGTGCTGCTGCGCAGGTCGACGCCGTCGGCGCTCAGCGCAGACGTCACGAACAGTGCTCCTGCCAGGCCGAAGACGGCTGGGGCGGCCCACCGCCATAGCACCGCCCACGGCGGCCGGGCGGAGGAACCGCGGCTCGACATCGGCTGCTCACCCCCACAAGTACCGGACATCCCAAAGTCGCGTTGACTACGCTAGCCGACGTACGTGCACACACGACCTGGCCGAAGGAGCCGACGTGCCCGAGTCACGGCCTCGCAAGAAGCAGGAGTACACGCCTCCCGCACGACAGAAGGCGTCGTCGAGTGGGCGGGTCGCCAACCGATGGGCCGCACCGGCCATGCTGACCTGCTGGCTGCTCGGGCTGGCCTGGGTGTCGGTCTACTACGTCGCGGGCGACAGGGTGCCGCTCATGAAAGACCTCGGCAGCTGGAACATCCTGATCGGGATGGGTCTGATCGCCTTTGGCTTCGTCTTCGCGACGAGGTGGGAGTAGCGCCGGGGGGTTCCCTCCGAGGGTGTGTGGGTGCGGCCCGTTTGCTAGGTGGTGCTTGGCCGACGGCGGGTGGTGGTTGCGGTGGTCGTCCCACCCCGGGCTGACACCGATCCTATGAGCGACCACCGACAGAACCCATCGCTGATACGAACTGTGGATGGAGCTCTAATTCCACGGCTGTCATTAGTCCACAGGTTATTCACAGTCTGTGGAGAGCCGGCCGGCTCAGCCGGTCAGGACGGCGGTCCGCGCGAGTGTCGCCACCACCATCGCCGCCAGGACGGCGGCGAAGGCAACCGCCTGCACCTGCGTCCGGTAGCGGCGCGGCGCGTACCCGAACACGACGCCGAAGAGCAGGCCGGCGACGAGGCCGCCAAGATGTCCCTGCCAGCTGATGCCGGGCACGACGAAGGTGATGACGAGGTTGAGCCCCAACAGCATCAGCAGGTTCGACACGTCCTGGCCTCGCCGCAGCATGAGCACGATGGCCGCCCCGAACAGCGCGAAGATCGCTCCGGAGGCGCCGATCGTGGGCACTCTCGGTGACGTGAACCAGTACACCGCCACCGACGAGACCAGTGCGCCCGTGACGTACAGCGCCACGAACCGCAGCCGCCCGAGAAGCTGCTCGAGCAGCGGGCCGAAGATGGTCAAGGCGTACATGTTAAACAGGATGTGCAGCACCTGGACGTGCACGAAGGCTGCTGTCAGGAGCCGCCAGTACGCGCCGTCCGCGACACCGTCGAATCTCCCCGGGAACGGTCCGCCGATCATGAACGTCTCGCGGTAGAACTCACTGGGCTGGCTGACGTCACTGCCCTGGCCGCCGGTGCCCAGGATGAGGATGAACATGACGACGTTGATGCCGATCAGCACCATCGAGACCAGTCCCACGCGCGCGGGGACCAGCCCGCCCGCGTACGTCCGAGCCGTCGGCGTCGTCCGAGCACCCTCGGCCACACACTCGGGGCACTGGAAGCCAACCGCTGCCTGACGCATGCAGTCGGGGCAGATCGGCCGTCCACAGCGCTGGCAGGAGATGTACGTCTCGCGGTCTCCGTGCCGGTAGCAGTGCGGCGCCGCGACGTCGGGTCGCGACGGCTCGGCGGGAGGCGGATGCGTCATCGAGCGCAGGTCAGCCCGGACGCCGCTCGACGACGACCGACTCGATGACCACCGGCTCAACCGGCCGGTCCTGCGGCCCGGTCCGGGTGGTCGCGATCGTGTCGACCACCCGGCGCGACTCATCGTCGGCGACCTCGCCGAAGATCGTGTGCTTGCCGTGCAGCCAGCTCGGCTCGGTGACCGTAATGAAGAACTGGGACCCGTTGGTGCCCTTACCACCCCGGCTACCAGCGTTGGCCATTGCCAGTAGGTACGGCCGGTCGAACTGCAGATCCGGATGGATCTCGTCGTCGAAGGTGTAGCCCGGACCGCCGGTCCCGGTGCCGAGCGGGTCGCCGCCTTGGATCATGAAGCCGTCGATCACCCGGTGGAAGGTCGTTCCGTCATAGAGGCGCTCCTTTGCCGAAGCGCCTGTCTTGGGATGACGCCACTCCTGGGTCCCCTCGGCCAGCCCGACGAAGTTGCGTACCGTCTTAGGGGCGTGATTCGAGAACAGTTCGACGACGATGTTGCCCTTGCTCGTCTTCAAGGTGGCGTAGAGATCTTCGGCCACGACAGTCCTGCCTCCCGGTATCGACGAGCCCTTCGGCGCGAGGGCGTACGTCGATCCTGCCACGCCGCCGAAGCCGGAGGGCGCCCCGGATGTGTGAGGAGGACTCGCGAGTCGGTACGGTGAGGTAGCCCGCCACTCTGGAGGAAGACCATGTTTCTGCGTCGCAAGAAGTCCAAGGCTGACTTGGTGATGGAACGCGTCCACGACATCACAGACACGCTCACCGACAAGGCGGTCGACCTCTCCGGTAGAGCCGCGGTGGCGCTGTCCCCCAAGGTGGAGACCGCCCGCGAAGCCGCCAGCTCGGCGTACGAGCAGGCCAGCACCAAGGTTCGCACCGACATTGTGCCGAGGGTCCGCGAGGACATCGCGCCCAAGGTTCGCGACGACGCAGGCAAGGTGCGCGACACGGCAGCCATCGCCGCCACGGCCGCGCTGGCTCGTGCCCGTGCCCGTAGCGAACAGCCGAAGAAGCACCGGCTGCGAAAGCTGATGGTGGTTCTCGGAATCGCTGGTGCCGCCGCCTATGCGGCCAAGAAGCTCGGCCTGCGAGGACAGTCCGCGTCGTCGTTCGGGCAGACCAGCCCGTCCGGGTCGTCGTACGCCCCCACCACTTACACGCCTCCGCCGTCCCGGCCGACGGCCGTGCCGGACGATCGCGCCTCCGCCGAACCCCTGCAGGCCGGGGACGCGTCGGCCGCGGGCGCGACGTTCGCCACCGCGGACACCGAGCTCGGCTCCGACCTGACCGATGAGCTGAGCGAGGACATCGCCGATTCGGCTCCAGCGGACGCGAAGGATCCGGCCGACGACTTCCGCACCGACTTCACGACGACGCCGCCGACCGAGGCTAACGCGGGTACGTCTGGGCAGAGTCGGAGTTCGCGTGCGAAGCCGAAGCCGAAGCCGAAGCCGACCGCATGATGGACCGGGTCCGAGCGGTGGCCCGTCGCTCGGCGTAAAAACTGAGGAAGGGGACGGTTCCGAGCAGCAGCGTCACCGCTGTGAAGCCCAGTGACCACCCTGCCCTGCGGGCCAGCAGAGCGGCGGCCACCAGGAACAGCATGTAGAGCCACCCGTGTGCCACGCCGAGGTAGGTAGTGATCCATTCCCCGGTGCCCTGAGCTCCGGTGCCGTCATCCGCAAGGTACTTCAGCGGAACCCCGACGCATACCAGAACGATCAACAGCGTTCCCACCACGTAGGCCATCACGCGGTAGCGAAGCAGGTATCCGGTCACGGCGGCGAACCTACCCGTGCGGGTGCCCGGGAAGGGTCAGCGGCCCGGTGCCGCGCCACCTCGTCGGCGCAGATCCGCCACCACATGAAGGCGGCAAAGGCGCCGAACACTCCCCACTGCAGCCCGTACCCGAGGTTGCGCACTCCCGCGGTCCAGGAGATGTCCGGTGCTGGCGGTGTCACCGCAACCAGGCCGTCGTCGGAGGGCGGCGTCTGGTCGGTCCGGATCACGAAGCCGCTGTAGAGGTCGAACGGCACCTGCGCCACCAGTGTCGGGATTCGCACCGACGACACGACTCGGCCGGCGCCGACCCCGGTGCTCTCTTGGTCTCCGGGCTGCAGCACCCCGGTGACATCGACCTGCCCGCTCGGCACGGGAGGCAGGTCGTCGCCTGGTTGCCAGCCACGGACGACCAGCATCGCCGTCGGGCCGCCACCCGCGGCGGTCACGTCCGCGATCACCAGCGGTGAGACGACCCAGTAGCCGGCGCGTCCCTGCTCCTGCCGACCGGCGACCAGGAACTGCTCGCCGGCGCGTGCGTAGGCGCCTCGGAGGAGTACCGGAGCGGAAACCGCGTCACCCGACAGCGCCTCGTCCGGGCCGATCAGAGCTCCGAGCGGCACCGCCGTCGCAGTGAGTCGAGTGGCGGTTGCATCGCGGTGTGCGGCGACGTAGACGTTGAGCTGCCAGGCGCCCGCCGCGCACATGGCGCCGATGGCGACCAGCATGAGCAGGTGCAACCCGAGCATGGCGGGTCGCGTCAACACGCGTACCGCCTCGCTGGCCACTCAGCTGATGAACGGCGCCAACGACGCGTATAGGGGGAACCGATCCGCCAGGCCGCTGACGCGGGCACGGAGGGCACCGGTGTCGGGCGACGGTCGCAGCGCAGCCGCGAGGATGTCGGCCACCTCGACGAACTCTGCCTGCCCGAAGCCGCGCGTCGCCAGCGCTGGAGTGCCGATGCGCAGCCCCGACGTGACCATCGGCGGACGCGGGTCGAACGGCACCGCGTTGCGGTTGACGGTGATGCCGATGCCGTGCAGCAGGTCTTCGGCCTCGCGGCCGGTCAGCTCCGACTCCCGCAGGTCCACCAGCACCAGGTGGACGTCGGTGCCACCGGTGAGGACGCTGACGCCCGCCGGGCGCATGTCGCCGGCGTCGAGCCGCTCGGCCAGCATGCGGGCCCCTTCGACGGTACGCCGCTGCCGGTCGACGAACTGCGGTGTCGCCGCCGCCTTGAACGCCACCGCTTTGGCCGCGATGACGTGCTCGAGCGGGCCGCCCTGCAGGCCGGGGAACACCGCGGAGTTGAGCTTTTTGGCCAAGTCGTCCCGCTCGGTGAGCACGAAGCCGCCGCGCGGGCCGCCGAGCGTCTTGTGCGTCGTCGACGTCACGACGTCGGCGTAGCGAACCGGACTCGGATGCAGGCCGGCGGCGACCAGCCCCGCGAAGTGCGCCATGTCGACCATGAGCGCGGCACCGGACTCGTCGGCGATCTCGCGAAACGCGGCGAAGTCGAGCTGGCGCGGATATGCCGACCAGCCGGCGATGATGAGCTTCGGCGCGTGCTCCTTGGCGAGGCTGCGTACCTCGTCCATGTCCACCAGATACGTCTGCGGGTCGACGTGGTAGGCGACGACGTTGTAGAGCTTGCCGGAGAAGTTGAGCCGCATGCCGTGCGTCAGGTGGCCGCCGTGCGCCAGGTCGAGACCGAGGATCGTGTCACCAGGGTCGAGCAGCGCCATCATCGCGGCGGCGTTCGCCTGGGCACCGGAGTGTGCCTGCACATTGGCGTGAGCGGCGCCGAACAGCGCCTTGACCCGGTCGATCGCGAGCTGCTCGGTGACGTCGACGTGCTCGCAGCCACCGTAGTAGCGCCGCCCGGGATACCCCTCGGCGTACTTGTTCGTCATCACGCCGCCCTGCGCCTGCAGGACTGCGAGCGGAGCGAAGTTCTCCGACGCGATCATCTCGAGCGTGCTGCGCTGACGGTGCAGTTCGGCATCGATCGCGGCGGCGACCTCCGGGTCGAAGTCCGCCAGCCCCATGTCGTGGCCGTTCTGCGCCATCAGTAGCCGACCCCGGAGCCACCGGACGTCGCTATGAGGCCGATGGACATGACGAGGAAGGCCACGCCGATCCAGCCCAGCACGATGCCGGCGATGGCCATCCCGTCCCCGCTCTGGCCCTGTTCCCTGATCTGCTTGCGGGCCTTGTAGCCGAAGACGAGTGCGAGCACGCTACCGATCCACCAGATCCACACGATTCCCAGCACCAGCGACGCGATGGCGAACCCGTTGGTGCCGGGCAACGCCGGGGGAGCAGGCGGGTACGGAACCGGCGCGTATTCCGGTGGCGGATACTGCGGGTAGGCAGGGGGTGAGGTCGGTGTGCCAGTCGCGCCCGGGCTGCCGTCTGTTGTCATCTCGCACCTCCGGATCGTCGGCCCACTGTACCGAGCGCCCTCAATGCCCGCGCGCGATCCACGCGTCGAGGTGTGGCGCCTCGGCGCCGATCGTGGTCGTGTCGCCGTGGCCGGGGTGGACCACGATGTCGGCCGGCAGCGTCAGCAGTCGCGTGCGGATCGACTCGATGATCGTGTCGAAGTCTGAGTACGACCGGCCGGTGGCACCGGGTCCGCCGGCGAACAGCGTGTCGCCACTGAACACCGCGTTCAGCGACGGCGCGTACAGGCAGGTGCTCCCGGGGGAGTGTCCAGGGCTGTGCAGGGCAGTGAGGACGTGACCGGCAACCGCGATGTCGGCGCCGTCGACGAGGTCCTCGTCCGGCGCTGGTTCGTACAGCTCAGCCCACAGCATCCGGTCGGCGGGATGCAGCCACACCGGCGCCTTCGTGGCGTCCCACAGGTCGCCGACAGCGTTGATGTGGTCATCGTGGCCGTGGGTGCAGACGACCGCCACCACGCGGCGCGGTCCCACGGCTTCCCGGATTGCGGCGGCGTCGTGAGAGGCATCGATGACGGCGACCTCCTCGTCGTCACCGACGAGCCAGACGTTGTTGTCGACCTGCCACGAGCCGCCATCGAGGTTGAACGAGCCCGACGTCACCACTCGTTCGATCCGCGCCCCGCCGCCGCTCACAGCATCACGACCGAGCGGAGAACCTCACCGCGGTGCATCTTGTCGAACGCAGCCTCCACGTCGTCGAGCCCGATGGTCTCGGAGACGAACGCGTCGAGGTCGAGCCGGCCCTGCTGGTACAAGTCGATGAGCATCGGGAAGTCACGGCCCGGGAGACAGTCGCCGTACCAGCTGGACTTGAGGGCCCCGCCCCGGCCGAAGAAGTCGAGCAGCGGCATCTCGATGCGCATGTCCGGGGTCGGCACGCCCACCAGCACGACCGTCCCGGCGAGGTCACGAGCGTAGAACGCCTGCTTCCAGGTCTCCGGTCGACCGACCGCGTCGATGACGACGTCGGCGCCGACTCCGTCGGTGAGCCCCTGAACAGCCTCGACGACGTCATCGACTGTGCGTGCGTCGATCGTGTGTGTGGCGCCGAGGCCCGTCGCCCACTCGAGCTTTCGCGCGTCGACGTCGACCGCGATGATCGTACGAGCGCCCGCCAGGCGGGCACCTGCGATGGCGGCGTTGCCGACACCGCCGCACCCGATGACCGCGACCGTGTCACCGCGGCCGACGTTGCCGGTGTTGAGTGCGGCGCCGAGCCCCGCCATCACCCCGCATCCGAGAAGGCCCGCGGCGGCTGGGGAGGCAGTCGCGTCGACCTTGGTGCACTGGCCGGATGCCACCAGTGTCTTCTCCACGAAAGCGCCGATGCCGAGAGCCGGCGACAGCTCGGTGCCGTCCTCGAGCGTCATCTTCTGGGTCGCGTTGTGGGTGTTGAAGCAGTACCACGGCCGGCCGCGCAGACAGGCCCGGCACGACCCGCAGACCGCCCGCCAGTTGAGGATCACGAAGTCGCCCGGTGCCACGTCCCTGACGCCCTCCCCGACCGCCTCGACCACCCCGGCGGCCTCGTGACCCAGCAGGAACGGGAACTCGTCGTTGATGCCCCCTTCGCGGTAGTGCAGGTCGGTGTGGCAGACACCGCACGCCTGCACCTTGACCAGCGCCTCACCGGGGCCGGGGGCGGGCACGACGACGTTGGACACGCTCACGGCCGCGCCCTTCTCCCGGGCGATAACTCCTCGAACGGTCTGCGACATCAGCGGCTCCTCGCGATCAGCGGTCGGGGGTGACGCTAGAGGCCCTACGCCCGAGGCGCCAACCTGCGGCAGACTCGGCGGCATGGGACACACGCTGAATGTCGTGACGCTGGGAGTGCGTGACAAGGAACGAGCTCGGGCCTTCTACGACACGCTCGGCTGGCGTGGCCGCGGGGGCACCGCTGACGATCCCGTCTTCTACCACTCCCGCGGGATGGTCGTGGCGCTGTGGGACCGAGCCAGCCTGGCGACAGACTCCTGCGTGCAGGACGACGGCGGCTGGGGTGGTGTCACCTTTGCGTACAACGTGGGCTCCGAGGCTGAGGTGGACGCCATCACCGAGGCGGCCCGGGGGGCTGGAGGAACCGTCGCCCGTGAACCGAGCGCCACCTTCTGGGGCGGCTACAGCGCCATGGTCCACGACCCCGACGGTCACCCGTGGGAGATCGCCCACAACCCGCACTGGGGCACCACCGGGGACGGTGGCGTCGTGGTGGACACCCGCGCCGGCTGACACCCAGTTGTCAGCGTTCTGACAAAACGTCACGTGTCCGGGGTCGTAATGGACGCTGACAACTCGGTACCTCGGCCGAGATGGCTGGCCAAGAACCTCAGTGTCTGCTGGCCGGCATCGGCCTCGGCCGCAGCGAGACCCGCCGGCGTGCCGCCGAAGGCGATACCGGACGTCCACTGCGCCTGGGTGGGTTGGTAGGGCATCCGGATCAGGTGGCCGGCATTGGGGTAGTGGCGGTGTTCGTCGGCCCGCGCGATGCCGGCCGTCACCCGTGCCCGCTGTGCGGCGCCTGCCATGGCTGTCGAGGGCCAAAGAGCGTCGGCGTCTCCGGAGAGGAACAAGATCGGTGAGCCGACACGCTCGACCGGGATGCGAGCTGCGTCGACGGCGTCGGTGTCGTCCAGCGAGTAGGCGGCAGCGAGGTGCAGCAAGGTCGGCTCATGACGTCGCTCGCGGCGCGAAGCCCAGATCGCGTTGTGCAGCAGCTCCGGCATCAGTTCCTCACCTCGCATGACCAGGAAAGGCAGTGGCCGGTTGTCGAGCGTCCACGACGACGTGCCCGGCGATGGTCCGTGCTCGCCGATCGCCTGCCACACCACGTGCGACGGTGAGGTGAGCACCAGCGCGCCTAGGTCCAGCTCGGGCAGGTGCGCGGCGCAGCCAGCAAGCCCTCGGCGCCCTTCGAGATGGCCACAGCCGCGATGCGCCCACCGTCGACCGCTGGGTGGGCGCGCAGCCACCGGATCCCGTCGCGGAAGCGTTCGAGGGGAATCTCGGCCAGCACGCTGCTCCCGGCGTCGAGGGATGCGTGTGACCTCCTGGCGCGAACTCTTCAGGCAGTCATCGAGGCGCGATGCACAGGACAGGACATGCAACGCGGACCACCGCGGCCTGATCCCAGCTCCGAGCCGGCGATCGGAACCACGTGGATGCCCGCCTCCTCGAGCCGGGCGTTGGTCTCGAAGTTGCGCTCGTACGCCACCGCCACACGCGGCGCCAGCGCCAGGGTGTTGTTGCCGTCGTCCCACTGCTCGCGTTCGGCGGTGACCGGGTCGAGTCCGGTGTCGATGCGGTGCAGGGTGTCGATCTGCATCACTTTGGCCGCCGCGTTCAGGAACGGCTCCGGACCGCTGACGTTCAACTTCAGACCTGCAAACGGCAGCACGTCGCCGCCGGCCGGCGGGTTCTCGCAGGTGATGGTGTACGCCATCAGGGTGTCGGCGACGTTGGGATACATCACGACCTTGTCGATGTCGACCATCGTCACCACGGTGTCGAGGTGCATGGTCGCCCGCTGCTGGGCGATCGGCACGGCCAGCACCGTCTCGGCGATCCGGTGGCCGAACAGCTGCCGGGCGAAACTCTCGAGGCCGGCGGGCGTCGTCCGCTCCCCGGCACCGATGGCGACGACCCCGCTGCCGAGTTGCAGCACGTCGCCGCCCTCGACGTGTTCCAGCGCACCGCCGTGCATCCGCGGTGCGCCCAAGAAGCGGGGGTGCTTGGCGTAGACAAGCTCCATCAGCTGCGTCTCCCGCGCCCGGGCCGGCATCGCAAGACTCGTGACGGCCACCCGGTCCGCCAGCCACACCGAGGAGTCGCGGGTGAAGAGCAGGTTAGGCAGCGGGTCGATCAAGAAGTCGTCGTGAGCCAACAGGCTCGACACGATGCTGTGGTCGATGCGCATCTCGTCGTTGCGAATGCCCGCTGTGAGCACGTGGGCCAGCTCCGCGGCACCGTGGTCGCGCAGCGCCTCGAGAAGGTACGCGCGCACGGTGTCGCCGATCCGCAGGCTGGACGTCACCTCGGTGATCGCGAGGTGTCGGGCGTCCGGGTCGGACAGGGTCTCGACGAGCAGGTCGAACAGGTACAGCACCTCGACGTCGTGCTCGCGCAGCGTGGCGGCGAACGCGTCATGCTCATCCTGTGCCCGGCTGACCCAGGGGATGCCGTCGAACAGGAGCGAGTCGTTGTTGCGCGGGGTCAGCCGCTGCAGCTCCGGCCCGGGTCGATGGAGGATCACCGTGCGCAGCGCGCCGACCTCGCTGTCCGCGCCGACGAGCGCAGGTTCCGTCATGGCTGCGCAGCCTAACCGGTGACTCGTCCGAGGTGGGGTCGACCGCGGCCGACAGCAGCAGGGGTACGCCGACCGCACCAGCCGCGACGAGGACAGCGACGCCCGAGTCGTTGACGAGGCTGCCGAGGATGGCCGCGGTGCCGGCTCCCACCAGTGCGGCGCGTCCAGCGGTGCCGGTGGACGCGAGCAGCCTGCGGCCAGCCGACTCCGGCCGTTGGAACAGCCACCACGAGACCAGCAGCAAGACCGGCGCGAGCAGAGCTACTGGACTGTTGAGGAGCAGGTTGACGTTGGCCTGGGCCTTGCGTTCCACGATGGTCCACGCGCTGCCGTCGACCACTTGCCCGACGAAGCGGCCCAGGTGGGTCTGGCTCTGCGGTGCCCGCGAGTAGTCACCGATCGCCAGCGCCGTGACAGTGATCACTCCGGCGCCCAGAGCCGCCAGTGCCCTGGCCGGGGACAGCCGGGCCCCTGTGGCGACCATGGCGGTGAGGAGCACCGCCGGTACCAGCGCCAGAACGCCGCCGAAGTCGGCGCCGAGCCCTGGGGTGCCGACGGTGAAGACCATCGTCAGTCCGCCCACGGCAAGGAGCAGGATCGTCGTACGCGTGCTTCGACCGGCCGTTGCGGCGGCGAGGGCACCGAGGCCGCAGGTGGCGAACACCGCGAACGGCATGTTCCCGAACCCGGTGAAGCGACCGGCCACCACGGGGTTGTAACCGATCACGGCGTTGAGCTGCAGGTGTGAGCCGGTCGTCACGTCGAGTCCGAGAACCAGAGCGCCGACCACTGCGACGGCGATATGCGGCCCGAGCCGCGCCGTCCGCCACGGACCCGCGAGGGCGACGCCGCTGACCAGCAACGTCGCTGCCAGCAGCGCCACCCCGCCCCAGACCGTCGCGGTGACAGGGCGTTGCCACGACGCGAGATTGGCGAGCAGGCTCCCGACCGGGATGGCGGCCACCAGGACGCCGGTCGGGCGCAGCCAGCGAACCGCCCCGCTCTCGGCCGACCGCAGCGCCACTGCACCGACGAGGCAGAACGCCGCCGTGACCACGATCCATGCCCAGATGAGCGGTAGAGAGGCGATCCGGGAGCCGTCCGCCTCCGCGGCGGCTGCCACCAGCGACGACACGGCCTGTCCCGCCTCGGCGTCGTCCGGAACGGTGACCATGGGCCTGCCCAGCATCGACGTGGGGGGATCGCGCCCCAACGCCGCCAGGATCGTCGGTGCGACGTCGATGAGCTGGACGTACGGCGCGCGGCCGGTGCTCGGGGACAGCAGAACCCGTGCGGCGTCGTCAGACCCGTCGGCCGCGGCAGCCATGGCGACGCGCAGCGCTGGGGTGCCGTCAGGGCTGTCGGAGACGCCGACCACGACCAGCAGCGTGTCCGGCTCGGCACGAACCGCCGCCGCCACCCGGCCGACGAGTGCGTCGACCCGGCGCAGGCCGTCCGGGCCGGCCACCAGGACCAGCGGGCAGTCCGACCACGCCGCCCGCCAGGACGCCGGC
>JACCZI010000205.1 GCA_013696015.1 Nocardioidaceae bacterium | reverse complement strand
GTCGGCAACGGTCACCCCGGCACAGCGATGAGCCTGGCCCCGGCGGCGTACCTGATCTACAACCGGCTGATGCGGCACAATCCGGCCGATCCGCACTGGATCGCCCGCGACCGGTTCGTGCTCTCGTGCGGTCATAGCAGCCTCACCCAGTACATCCAGCTGTACTTCACCGGCTACGGAATGGAGCTGTCCGACCTGGCAGCGCTGCGGACCTGGGGCAGCCAGACGCCGGGGCACCCAGAGTACCGCCACACCACCGGGGTCGAGATAACCACCGGACCGCTGGGACAGGGAGTCGGCAACGCCGTCGGCCTGGCGATGGCGGCTCGCCGCCAGCACGGTCTCCTAGAACCCGACCGCCCGCTGGGTCAGGGCATCTTCGACCACCACGTCTTCGTGATCGCCTCCGACGGTGACCTCGAGGAAGGCGTCTCGTCCGAAGCATCCTCGCTGGCGGCGCACCAGCAGCTCGGCAACCTCACGCTGCTGTACGACGACAACGACATCTCGATCGAGGACGACACCGCAGTCGCGTTCAGCGAGGACGTGGCGGCCCGGTACGAGGCGTACGGCTGGCACGTCCAGCGCCTCGACTGGACCCACGGCGGCACCGGCTACCGCGAGGACGTCGAGGCGTTGTACGACGCCTACGTCGCGGCGCGGGCGGTCACCGATCGGCCCAGCTTCATCGCGCTGCGCACGATCATCGGCTGGCCGGCGCCAACCAAGCAGAACACGGGCAAGGCACATGGCGCGGCGCTCGGCGCCGAGGAGATCGCCGCCACCAAGCGGCTGCTCGGCTTCGACCCCGACAGGCACTTCGATGTCGCCGACGACGTGATCGCTCACACCCGCAGGGCGGTCGAGCACGGCAAGCAGCTGCAGGCCGAATGGACGAAGGAGTTCGACGCCTGGGCCGACGCCGATCCCGAGCGCGCGGAGCTGCTCGAGCGGCTGCGGGAGCGACGACTGCCTGAAGGCTGGGAGGACGTGCTGCCCAGCTTCGACGCCGACGAGAAGGGCATCGCGACCCGCAAGGCGTCCGGTGAGGTGCTGTCGGCGGTCGCACCGGTGCTCCCCGAGCTGTGGGGCGGCTCCGCCGATCTCGCCGAGTCCAACAACACGACGCCCAAGGACCAGCCCTCGTTCATCCCGCCGGAGCATTCCACCAAGGAGTTCGAGGGCGACTGGTTCGGCCGGGTGCTGCACTTCGGCATCCGCGAGCACGCGATGGGAGCCGTCCTCAACGGCATTGCCATCCACGGCACAACCCGTCCGTACGGCGGAACGTTCCTGGTGTTCAGCGACTACATGCGACCGGCGGTGCGGTTGGCGGCGCTCATGGAGCTGCCGGTGACGTACGTGTGGACCCACGACTCCATCGGTCTCGGTGAGGACGGACCGACGCACCAGCCGGTCGAGCACGTAGCCTCGCTGCGCGCCATCCCCGGGCTCGATGTCGTGCGTCCCGCGGATGCCAACGAGACCGTGGCCGCCTGGCGGACCATCCTGCGCCAGCCCACACGGCCAGCCGGGCTCGCGCTGACCCGACAGAACGTACGCACGTTCCCCCGTGGCGAGGACGGGTTCGCGACCACCGACGGCGTCGAGAAGGGCGCGTACGTGCTCATCGACGCAGCGGGAGGCGACCCCGACGTGGTGCTGGTCGGCACCGGGTCCGAGGTGCAGCTCGCGGTCGAGGCACGCCAGCAGCTGGCCGCGGAGGGCATCGCCGCCCGGGTGGTGTCGATGCCGTGCAGGGAGTGGTTCGACGCCCAGGCGCCGGACTACCGCGACTCCGTCGTGCCACCGGATGTCCGGGCCCGCGTGTCGGTCGAGGCCGGAGTGGCACAGGGCTGGCGCGAGGTGGTCGGCGACGCCGGTCGCATCGTCGGCCTCGAACACTTCGGCGCGTCGGCGGACTACGCCACGATCTACCGCGAGTTCGGCATCACCGCGGACGCGGTGGCCCAGGCAGCCCGCGACAGCATCGCCGCCGCCCGAGAGCTCGGCGGCGGACCGGTCCCTGTGCACACCCGCGTCTCGGGCCCGGTCGGCCCGGGCGACAACCCCGACGCACCCAACCACGGCAATGACTCAGGGTCCTAGGAGGCCACGATGAACGACCGACTCACGGCTCTGTCCGCGGCAGGTGTCTCCGTCTGGCTGGACGACATCTCGCGGCAGCGCCTGCACTCCGGCGGACTGAAGCGGCTGGTCGACGAGAGCTCGGTGGTGGGTGTCACGTCGAACCCGACGATCTTCGCCAAGGCGGTGTCCGAGCGTGACGACTACACCGAACAGATCGACGACCTCAAGCTGCGCGGGGTGTCGCTCGAGGAGGCCGTCCGGGCCATCACCACGTATGACATCCGCTGGGCCGCCGACGTGCTGCTCCCGGTCTACGACCGCACCGGAGGCGTCGACGGCCGGGTCTCGATCGAGGTCGACCCCCGGCTGGCGCACGAGTGTGAACGCACCGTTGCCGAGGCGCGGGCGCTGTGGTGGCTGGTCGACCGGCCCAACACGCTGATCAAGATCCCGTCCACCATGGACGGGCTGCCTGCGATCACCGGTGCGATTTCCGAGGGCATCAGCGTCAACGTCACCCTGATCTTCGGCCTCGACCGGTACGACGCGGTCATGGACGCCTACCTGTCCGGCCTGGAACGGGCACAGCAGGAGGGGATCGACCTCAGCACGATCCACTCCGTCGCGTCATTCTTCGTCAGCCGGGTCGACACCGAGGTGGACCGCCGCCTCGACGAGATCGGCACCGACGAGGCCAAGGGTCTCCGCAGCAAGGCCGCCATCGCGAACGCCCGGGTCGCCCACGAGCGCTACAGCCGCGTGATCGCGTCCGGCCGGTGGCAGTCACTGGCCAAGGCCGGGGCGAACCCGCAACGGCCGCTGTGGGCCTCGACGTCGGTCAAGGACCCCGACCTCCCCGACACGATGTACGTCACCGAGCTGGTCACCGACGGCACCGTCAACACGATGCCCGAGGCGACCATCGAGGCCACCGGTGACCACGGGGAGATCCGCGGTGACACGGTGTCCACCCGGTACGACGACGGCCATGAGGTGCTCGACGCGCTGGCGAAGGTCGGCATCGACTACGACGACGTCATCGACACACTGGAGCGCGAGGGCGTCGAGAAGTTCGAGAAGTCCTGGCTAGAGCTGCTCGAGACGGTACGCGCCGAGCTGTCCTGACCCGCTTGTCGAAGGAGAGTGCGCGATGAGCGAACCGGTGCGAGTACGCATCGCCGGTGCCGACGTCGACGACATCGTCCAGCCGCTGGTCGACGCCGAGGTCGCCAGCGGCATCGCAGCCCAGGACCCAGCCCTGTGGGGGCCTGCGGCCGAAGCCGACGCGGAGAACCGACTCGGCTGGGTCGCCGCCAGCGAGGTGTCGCGGCCGCTGGTGGCCGAGATCGAGGCGCTGCGCGCGGAGCTCCGCGACGAGGGCATCGACCGTGTCGTGCTGTGCGGCATGGGTGGCTCGTCGCTGGCACCGGAGGTCATCACCCGGACCGCAGGAGCCGACCTGGTGCTCCTCGACTCGACCGAACCCACCGTCGTGGCACACGCACTCGAGGCGGACCTGGGGCGGACCGTCGTCGTCGTGTCCAGCAAGTCCGGCTCGACCCTGGAGACCGACAGCCAACGGCGGGCGTTCCTTGCCGCGTTTGCCAGCGCCGGTGTGGACGGAGCGTCCCGCATGGTGGCGGTCACCGACCCGGGCTCGGAGCTGGCGAAGCTGGGCGAGTCGGAGGGTTACCGCCGGGTGTTTCTCGCCGACCCGTCTGTCGGCGGTCGCTACAGCGCGTTGACCGCGTTCGGGCTCGTACCGTCCGGGCTTGCGGGGGCGGACATCGGCGCCCTGCTGGACCAGGCGGAGTCGCTTCGGTCGCGGTTGGCGCAGGACAGCGCGGACAACCCCGCCCTGGTCCTGGGAGCCGTGCTCGGTGGCTTCCCAGGTCGCGACAAGGTGATCATCGTCGACGCCGGGTCGGGAATCACCGGGTTCGGCGCCTGGGTCGAGCAGCTGCTCGCCGAGAGCACCGGCAAGGAGGGCACGGGGGTACTGCCGGTGCCGGTCGAGGGCCTCGACGCGCCCGACTTCACCGCGGCGGCGCCCGACGAGGTGCGAGTGGTGCTCGAGGGCGCCGCGTCAGCGGCGGGCCTCGACGCTTCAGTGCCAACTGCAGGGGTCGCCGGCTCGCTGGGCGAACAGCTGCTGTTGTGGGAGACCGCGACGGCAGTGGCGGGCCGGCTGTTGGGCATCAACCCGTTCGACCAGCCCGACGTCGAGAGCGCCAAGGAGGCCGCCCGTGGCCTTTTGGACGAGCAGCCGGAACCATCACCCGCCGCCTTCACTGACGGTGTGGTGGAGGTACGCGGGACGGACGGGCTGTTGGCCGGTGTCGACGACGTCGCCGGCGCGGTCGACTCTCTGCTCGATCAGCTGCCGGAGCGCGGCTACGTGGCGGTAATGGCCTACGTCAACGCCGAGCGCGACGCAACCCTCTCCGGCGTCCGGGCCGCTCTCGCAGCGCGGACCGGGAGGCCGGTGACATTCGGGTGGGGACCGCGTTTCTTGCACTCGACCGGCCAGTATCACAAGGGCGGGTCGCCCGTCGGCGTCTTCGTGCAGATCACGACGGCTGCCCCCGACGACATGCCGATCCCCGACCGGCCATTCAGTTTCGGGGAGCTGATCGCTGCGCAGGCGGCCGGTGACGCCGAGGTGCTGGCCGAGCATGGCCGGCCGGTGCTGAGGCTGCACCTGACCGACGTCGAGGCCGGCGTACGTCAGCTCACGGAGGTGCTGCGATGAGCGTCCGGCTCATCGTGCCTGCGGACCCCAACCCGCTGCGTGACCCGCAGGACCGTCGGTTGCCCCGGATCGCGGGACCGTGCAGCATCGTCATCTTCGGCGTGACCGGCGACTTGTCGCGCAAGAAGCTGATGCCCGCTGTCTACGACCTGGCGAACCGGGGGCTGCTGCCACCCGGCTTCTCGCTGGTGGGTTTCGCCCGGCGCGACTGGGCACACCAGGACTTTGCTCAGATCGTCCACGACGCGGTGAAGGAGCACGCGCGGACACCTTTCCGTGAGGAGGTATGGGACCAGTTGTCCGAGGGGTTCCGGTTCGTGCCCGGTGACTTCAGTGACGACGACGCGTTCGAGAACCTCCGCCGGACCATCGACGAGCTCGACGAGGTGCGCGGCACGGGGGGGAACCACGCGTTCTACCTCTCGATCCCGCCGCGCTTCTTCCCCGACGTCATCGGCCAGCTCAAGCAACACGGGCTGGCCGAAGCCGAGGGTGAGGCGTGGCGCCGCGTGGTGGTGGAGAAGCCCTTCGGGCACGACCTCACCAGCGCGCGGGAGCTCAACGACGTCATCTCGCAGGTGTTCCCGCCGGAGGCCGTCTTCCGCATCGATCACTACCTCGGCAAGGAGACGGTGCAGAACATCCTGGCGTTCCGCTTCGCCAACTCGATGTTCGAACCGGTGTGGAACGCGAACTACGTGGACCACGTGCAGATCACCATGGCCGAGGACATCGGCATCGGCGGCCGGGCCGGTTACTACGACGGCATCGGGGCCGCCCGCGACGTCATCCAGAACCACCTGCTGCAGCTGATGGCGCTGATCGCCATGGAGGACCCGATCTCCTTCGACGCCAAGAGCCTGCGGAGCGAGAAGCAAAAGGTGCTGTCGGCGGTCGCCCTGCCGGAGGACCTCGGGCGCCACACCGCGCGCGGACAGTACGCCGCCGGTTGGGCAGGGGGCGTCAAGGTCGGTGGTTACCTTGACGAGAAGGACATCTCATCGACCTCGAAGACCGAGACGTACGCCGCGATCCGGCTCGAGGTCGGCACCCGCCGCTGGGGAGGGGTGCCGTTCTACCTGCGCACCGGTAAGCGGCTCGGACGCCGGGTCACCGAGGTCGCCGTGCAGTTCAAGCGGGCGCCGCACCTGCCCTTCACCCACACGCAGACCGAGGACCTCGGCCACAACGCCCTCGTCATGCGCATCCAGCCCGACGAGGGCACCACGATGCGGTTCGGCGCCAAGGTCCCCGGCACCGCGATGGAGATCCGTGACGTCAACATGGACTTCGCGTACGGGGGCGCGTTCGTCGAGTCGAGCCCGGAGGCGTACGAGCGACTGATCCTCGACGTGCTGCTCGGCGATCCACCGTTGTTCCCCCAGCACGAGGAGGTCGAGCTGTCCTGGCAGATCCTCGACCCGATCATGGAGTACTGGGCACAGCAGGGGCAGCCCGAGGCGTACCCCTCGGGGACCTGGGGACCGCAGTCAGCGTGGGACATGCTGGTCCGCGATGGGCGCACCTGGCGAAGGCCCTGAGGGGATGACATGAACATCGACCTGACCGAGACCAACGCCGGTGCGGTGGCGTCGGCGCTGGTGCGAGCGCGCCGCTCAGCCGGCAGCCCGGCCATGGGCATGGTGCTCACGCTGGTGGTGGTCACTGATGAGGCCGGCCGCTACGACGCGATGAAGACCGCGAGCAGCGTCTCCGCCGAGCACCCGTCCCGGGTACTCGGCGTGATCCGGCGTGCCGCCCGGGGGCCGGCCCGGCTCGATGCGTCGATCAAGATCGGCAACAACGTGTCCGGCGAAGCCGTGCTGCTTCGGACCAGTGGCGAGCTGGTCCATCACGCCGAGTCGATCGTGCTGCCGCTGCTGCTGCCGGACTCCCCTGTCGTGGTGTGGTGGCCGCAGCACGCGCCTGACGACCTCGCCGCCGATCCGCTCGGGTCGCTCGCCCAGCGGCGCATCAGTGACTCGGCAGCGGTTGGCCGCGGCCGGCGCGGGGCCCTGATCGCGCAGGCTAAGCACTACGCTCCCGGCAACACCGACCTGGCCTGGACCCGGCTGACCCCATGGCGAGCGCTCCTGGCGGCGGCACTCGACCAGCATCCGGTCAAGATCACCGGGGCTGCCGTAGTGGCGGAGCGCGCCAACCCCAGCGCCGACCTGATGGCGGCCTGGCTGCAGGTGTGCCTCGGGGTGGACGTCGAGCGCCGCGCCTCTCGCGGCCCCGGCATCACCGACGTGAGGCTGCAGACGCGCCACGGTGACATTGCGGTGAGCCGGCCGTCCGGGCGGTCCGCGACGTTCACGATCCCGGGTGAGGCCGACCGTCCGGTCGCGTTGAAACGACGCGAGGTCGACGAGCTGCTGGCCGAGGAGCTACGCCGGCTCGACGAGGACAACGTGTTCGCCACGATGATGCGGTGCGTCGCCGCCTGGTCGAACGGGCGGGGCAACGGCTCGGCCACCAAGCGCGCGAAGCCGGTGCGCACTCCGGAGAAGAAGGAGAAGAAGAAGAAAGCCAGCAACAAGGCGCGTTCGTGACCTCCCCGCAGGTCTTGACCCACCACAGCGTGGAGCTGTTGGCGCCGGCGGTCGCGGCCCGGCTGATCACCCGGCTCGTCGACGTGCAGAGCAGCGGACGCATCCCCTCGATCGTGCTCACGGGTGGCTCGGTTGCCGACCACGTGCACCGAGCGATCGCTGCGTCGGCCGCGCGTGATGCGGTGGACTGGGGTCGGGTGGAGCTCTGGTGGGGTGACGAGCGTTACGTCCATCCGGACGACGGGGACCGCAACGACTTGCAGGCCCGCCACCTGCTGCTCGACTCGCTGCCCGTGGACCCGGACCGGGTCCACGCGATGCCAGCGGACGGCGGTCACTACGACGTCGACGCCGCGGCAGAGGCGTACGCCGCCGAGCTCGCCGCCGCGGCGTCACCCGAGGACCACGGTGATGTGCCGACCTTCGACCTGGTGATGTTGGGCATGGGACCCGACGGCCATGTTGCCTCGCTCTTTCCGGAGCGGCCGGCGCTGTACGAGGAGGAGCGCTCGGTCGTCGGCGTCCACGGCTCCCCCAAACCGCCGCCGTTGCGTATCTCGATGACGCTGCCCGCGCTCAACCGAGCCCGGGAGGTGTGGTTCCTGGTCACCGGCGAGGCAAAGGCGCGTGCGGTCCGGCTGGCGCTCGGTGGCGCCGGCGCCATGCAGCTGCCCGCCGCCGGGGTACGGGGCAGCATCCGGACGCTGTGGTTCCTCGACGACGCCGCCGCGAGGGAGCTACCACCGGGCCTCAGCAGGCTCGCATCACCCTAGGCAGGCGGGCGGCGGCTCCAACGACACCCCGGCGCACTTCCAATGGCCGAGGAGCACTTCCAATGGGTTCCAACCTATTGGGAGTGTCGCTATCCCATGTGAACATGGGATAGCCACGCCGGCGGACGGTTCCCGTGCCGGCGCATCAGAAGATGACTTCGCCGCGCTTGCGGCGGTCACGCAGCGTCTGCAGCGCCTCTTCGAGAATCTCGGCGGCCTCGGCGTCGGAGCGTCGCTCTTTGACGTACGCCAGGTGGGTCTTGTACGGCTCGATCTTGGGTGGGGGTGGCGGGTTCGCCTCGTCCCGACTGGCCGGGAGGCCACAGCTTGGGCAGTCCCAGCTGTCCGGTACTTGCGCCTCTATGGCGAAGCTGGGGCGCGTCTCGTGTCCGTGAGCGCAGAAGTACGAGACCCGTCGCCGGGGAGCTGCGTCGCCGCGTTCGGCCTCACCCATCGGACCCGCACCGACCCGGCTGCCCCGGATGGCACTACCACCAGCCACGCTTGCTCCCTTTTTCCCTGCTCGCACGTGGGCGAGACGACCAGCGGTAAGTGTAGACGTCGTTCGCTCAGGCCCCCGCCTTGAGCAGCAGCCCCAGCGCGAAGATGCACAGCAGCCACACCACGCCGATGCCCACCGTGATGCGGTCGAGGTTGCGCTCCGCCACCGAGGAGCCGCCCAGCCCGGTCGAGACACCGCCCCCGAACATGTCCGAGAGGCCGCCACCGCGGCCCTTGTGCAACAGCACCAGCCCGATGAGCACGCCGCTGGTCAGCAGGAGCAGAAGCGAGAAGACGAGTACCAACGTAGCGTCAGACCTTTGCTGTGTTGACCGGTCACAGGACCGGCATGTCGTAGAACCGGCAGATGGCACCGAACTCGTCGGCGTGCAGACTGGCCCCTCCGACCAACGCGCCGTCGACATCGTCTTGCGCCATGATGCCCGCCACGCTTGCCGCTTTGACCGAGCCTCCGTACAGGATACGCGTTGTGCGCGCCGCTGCGGGAGACCATGAGTCGGCGACCCGGCTCCGGATGGCCTGGCACATCTCCTGCGCGTCGTCGGGGGTTGCGACCTCGCCGGTGCCGATGGCCCACACCGGCTCGTACGCGACGACCGCCCGCGCCACCTGCTCCTCGGAGAAACGGGCGAGCGAGCCATCGACTTGCGCCAGCGTGTGCGCGATATGGCCCCCGGCCTGGCGTTCGGCCAGGCGCTCACCGACGCAGACGATCGGCACCATCCCGGCCGCCCACGTACGCACGGCCTTGGCGTTGACGGTGGCGTCGTCCTCGCCGTGGTGCTCGCGGCGCTCGGAGTGACCGACCACGGCGTACGAGCACCCCAGCTTGGCCAGCATGGCGGCGGAGATCTCGCCGGTGTACGGCCCGCCGTCGTGCACCGACACGTCCTGCGCGCCGTACCGGATGTCGAGGCGGTCCCCGTCGACGAGTGTCTGCACGCTGCGTAGGTCGGTGAAGGGCGGTATCACGACCACCTCGCTGCGGGTGGCGTCGTGCCGCTTGTCCGCCAGCGACCAGGCCAGCTTCTGCAGCAGGACGACGGCTTCCTGGTGGTTGAGGTTGCTCTTCCAGTTACCCGCCATCAGCGGCGTACGCGGTGTCACTGCCATGCGCAGATGCTCCTGTAGTTCGCGGGTCAGTCGTCGAGGACAGCCAGGCCGGGCAGGGTCTTGCCTTCGAGGTACTCGAGGCTTGCCCCACCGCCGGTGGAGATGTGTCCGAACGCGGCGTCGTCGAAACCGAGGGTCCTGACGGCCGCGGCGGAGTCACCGCCGCCCACGACCGACAGCCCCGACACCGTGGTGAGCGCCTGCGCCACAGCCCGGGTCCCGGAGGCGAAAGCCGGCAGCTCAAACACCCCCATCGGGCCGTTCCAGAAGACGGTCGCCGCCGCCGCAACCGCCGTGGCAAACACCCGAGCAGACTCCGGTCCGATGTCGAGACCGATCTGGTCAGGCGGTATCGCGTCGACCGACACGACGCTGGTCGGCACGTCGCCGGACACCTCCGCCGCGACGACAACGTCGGTCGGCAACAGCAACCGGACATCGCGGCGCTCCGCCTCGTCGAGGTAGCCCCGAACAGTGTCGAGCTGATCCGCCTCGAGCAGACTGCGCCCGACGCCATGCCCCTGGGCCGCCAAGAAGGTGAACATCATGCCGCCGCCGACGAGCAGGGTGTCGGCCCGGCCGAGCAGGCTGTCGATAACGCCGAGCTTGTCCGACACCTTGGAGCCGCCGAGCACCACCACGTACGGATGAGCCACGTCGGTGGTCAGCCGCTGCAACACGGCGACCTCGCTGCGCACGAGGTCGCCGGCCGCGTTCGGCAACCGCTGGGCGACGTCATAGACACTGGCCTGCTTGCGGTGCACGACGCCGAACCCGTCGGAGACGTACGCATCGGCGAGCCCGGACAACGCGTCGGCGAACGCTCCGCGCTCCGCATCGTCGGCGCTGGTCTCACCGGCGTTGAAGCGTACGTTCTCCAGCATGGCGATAGCGCCGTCGCCCAGGCCGGCCACCGTGGCGGTCGCGGACTCGCCGACGGTGTCGGACGCCAGCGGCACGGGGGTGCCGACCAGCTCGCCCAGCCGGTTCGCGACAGGGGCCAGGCTGTAGGAAGGGTC
>JACCZI010000197.1 GCA_013696015.1 Nocardioidaceae bacterium | reverse complement strand
GTCGGCACCAATGCCACCCCGCGCGAGGCCATCACGTCGATCAGGTCCGCCGACAGGCCGGTGCCGTGCTCGAGGCAGTCGATGCCGGCGGCGAGCAGGTCGGGCAACGCGTCCTCACCGAAGACGTGGGCTGTCACCCGCGCGCCGGCGGCGTGGGCGGTCCTGATCGCGGCGTCGAGCGCCTCGGGGGGCCACAACGGCGCCAGGTCGCCGAGCTCACGGTCGATCCAGTCACCGACCAGCTTGACCCAGCCGTCGCCGCGGGCGGCCTCACGTGCCACGTACGCCGGCAGCTCCGCCGGCTCGATCTCGTGCGCGTAGCCGCGGATGTACCGTCTCGGCCGGGCGATGTGTCGTCCGGCACGGATGATGTGCGGGAGGTCGGCGCGCTCGTCGATCCAGCGGGTGTCGGCGGCACTACCGCAGTCGCGCAGCAGCAGCGCACCGGCGTCGCGGTCGGCGGTTGCCTGCTGCTCCTGCGTTGCCTCATCGACGGCGCCGTCGGCGTCGAGTCCGACGTGACAGTGGGCGTCGACGAGGCCGGGGACGATCCATCCGGTGGCGATATCCGTGGCCTCGGCGACGGGTTCGTAGCTGATCTGGCCGGCGATGACGTACAGGTCACGGTGTTCTCGCTCGGGCAGCACCACCCCTCGTACCCGCAACGCATCGGCCACCGACCGACCGTACCCGCGGCCGGTGCACGCTCTCACGCCGCTCGATTTCAGAGCAGCTCGCGCAGCTCCTTTGGCAGTGCGAAGTCGGGATCGGCGGCAGTGCCGTCCGGACCACCTGGGTCACCGAACGGCGACGGGCCGGCCGACGCAGCGGCGCGCCGTCCGGCGGCCGCCTGCTCCTCGGCCGCCCGCCGGGCCGGGTTGCCGGACGTGCGCTTGCCCCTGCCCTTCTTCGGCTGCTGCCGCGCCTTGGACCGCTTGGCCATCCCCGGTATCCCCGGCATGCCCGGGATACCGCCGCCGCTCGCCAGCTGCGACATCATCTTGCGCGCGTCGAAGAACCTGTCGACGAGCCCGTTGACGTCGCTCACGGTGGTACCGGACCCGCGGGCGATCCGGGTTCGGCGCGATCCGTCGATCATCTTGGGGTTTGCCCGCTCGGAGGGCGTCATCGACAAGATGACGGCTTGGATCCGGTCGATCTCACGTTCGTCGATGCTGGCGATCTGGTCCTTGACCTGCGCCATGCCCGGCATCATCCCGAAGATCTTGGACAGCGAGCCCATCTTGCGCACGGCCTGCATCTGTTGCAGGAAGTCATCGAGGGTGAAGTCGCCGCCACCAGCCTGCAACTTGGCCGCCGCCTTGGCGGCCTCGTCGGCGTCGAACGCCTTCTCGGCCTGCTCGATCAGCGTGAGCATGTCACCCATGCCCAGGATGCGTGAGGCCATCCGGTCGGGGTGGAAGACGTCAAAGTCGGTGAGCTTCTCGCCGTTGGAGGCGAACATCACCTGACGGCCGGTGATCTGCGCCACCGACAGCGCCGCGCCACCACGCGCGTCGCCGTCGAGCTTGGACAGCACGACACCGCTGAAGCCGACCCCGTCCAGGAACGCCTGCGCGGTGGTCACGGCGTCCTGGCCGATCATCGCGTCGACGACGTACAGCACCTCGTCGGGCTGCACCACGTCGCGGATGTCGGCCGCCTGACGCATCAGCTCTGCGTCGACGCCGAGCCGGCCGGCTGTGTCGACTATGACGACGTCATGGAGGGTACGACGGGCCTCGTCGATCGAGTTGCGCGCGACCTGGACCGGGTCACCGACGCCGTTACCGGGCTCGGGTGCGTACACCGTGACGCCGGCCTGCTGCCCGACGATCTGCAGCTGGTTGACGGCGTTGGGTCGCTGCAGGTCGGCTGCGACCAGCATGGGGCTACTGCCCTGCTCCTTGAGCCAGCGACCCAGCTTGGCCGCCAGAGTCGTCTTGCCGGCTCCCTGGAGCCCCGCCAGCATGATGACCGTCGGCGCCTTCTTGGCGAAACGGAGTCGGCGCGTCTCGCCGCCGAGGATCTCGACCAGCTCGTCGTTGACGATCTTTATGACCTGCTGCGCCGGGTTCAGCGCCGCACTCACCTCGGCGCCGCGGCCGCGCTCCTTGACGCGGGCGACGAACTCCTTGACGACCGGCAGAGCCACATCCGCTTCGAGCAGCGCGATCCGGATTTCCCGGGCGGTGGCATCGATGTCGGCCTCCGACAGCCTGCCCTTGCCGCGCAAACTTTTGAACGTCGCAGCAAGACGGTCCTGGAGGGTGTCGAACACGGGCGACCTCGAAGTCGGCAGGGGGTGCGGAGACCACCCCAGACTAACGACTACACCGGCTCCCACACGGATGCGTCATGGGCAAAGCAGACCCGTTTGGGGTCGAGCGCGAGCAACCGCTCCATCCACGTCACCGTGGCCAGCAGGGTTGCTGAGTTCCGCTGGGCGTGGGTCGAGGTGGCCAGTGCGTCGGCTGCAAAGTCGGCGGAGCTGTCGTGCGACTGCCCCGCAAGCACCACGGTCCCGTCCTCGCACAGCAGCACCAGGGACTGGTGACCGTCGACATGACCGGGAGTGGGCACGACCAGGACGCCTGGCATCAGCTCGGCCTCGCCGTCGAGCTGCTCGTAGCGAGCACCCGGGTGGTCGACCAGTTCAGGGACCGTGTACCCCTCGACCCCCGCAGCCTCCAGCTCGCGGCGCTGGCAGACCAACGGCCGTCCGGCGAACAGCGGGTTCCCGCCGCAGTGGTCGAAGTGCAGGTGGCAGTTGACCACCACATCGACGTCCGAGGTGACCAACCCGACAGCGGCCAGCGCTTCATCCAACGGCACCCGGACCGGCTCGTACCATGCCTCGGTGTCGTCTCCGGCGTGGCCGAGACCCGTGTCGAGCAGGATCATCCCGCGCTCGTGGCGCACCAGGTAGGCCAGCACGTCCTCGGCGCGCGCCCGACCGGTCGTCGACTCCTCGGCGGGGCGGACGAAGTGACCAAGCCGTATTCGCCTGATGTCACCGATGCTCAGCACTGGTCCTCCTAGGCGGCACCGAGCAGCGCGGCCACGAACTCGTGAGGCTCGAACGGCGCCAGGTCGTCCGCGCCCTCGCCCAGCCCGACCAGCTTGACCGGCACCCCGAGCTCGCGTTGCACGGCGACGACGATGCCTCCCTTGGCCGTACCGTCCAGCTTCGTGAGCACGAGGCCGGTCACGTCGACGACCTCGGTGAACACCCGTGCCTGCGTCAGGCCGTTCTGGCCGGTCGTGGCGTCAATCACCAGCAGCACCTCGCTCACGGGCGCCTGCTTCTCGATGACGCGCTTGAGCTTGCCGAGCTCGTCCATGAGCCCTGTCTTGGTATGCAGCCGGCCCGCGGTGTCGACGAGGACGGTGTCGATACCCTTCTCGGCGCCGTGGCGGACTGCCTCGAACGCCACGCTGGCGGCGTCCCCACCCTCGGGTCCCCGGATCGTCTCGACCCCGACACGTTCACCCCAGGTCTGCAGCTGGTCGACGGCGGCTGCGCGGAACGTGTCAGCGGCCCCGAGCAGTACCGTCTTGCCCTCTGCGACGAGCATGCGGGCGATCCGGCCCACCGTCGTCGTCTTGCCGGTGCCGTTGACCCCGACGACGAGTACGACACCGGGTGCCGCTCCGGGACCGTCGACGGACAGCGTCCGGTCCATGCCGGGGTCCAGCACCGTCACCAGCTCGTCTCGCAGCAGGTCGTGCGCCTGTTGCGGTGAGGCTACGCCTTCGACCCGGACCCGGGTGCGCAGCTTTTCGACGAGGTCGTGGGTCGGTCCTACCCCCACGTCAGCACCGAGGAGTACGTCCTCGATGTCGTCCCAGGCCTCGTCGTCGAGGCGGTCTCGCGAGAGCACCGAGAGCAGCCCGCTGCCCAGCGAGCTCTGCGACCGGGCCAGGCGAGCGCGCAGCCGGACCAGTCGGCCCAGCGCCGGTTCCGGCACCTCGACGCGGGGCTGCGGTGCCGGTTCGACCTCCTCGACGGTGGGGGTCTCGCGCGGCGGCGCGAGACCGTCGCGGATGGGGAGCTGGACCGTCCGGTCCGGGGGGGT
>JACCZI010000190.1 GCA_013696015.1 Nocardioidaceae bacterium | reverse complement strand
GGCTCGGACATGCTTACCCAGCTGCTGTTCGGGGCCCGCCAGTCGCTGATCATCGGCGTCGTCTCGACGCTGATCGGGCTGTTCGCCGGTGCCGCACTCGGCGCCCTGGCCGGTGGCCTCGGCGGGTGGGTCGACACCGTCGTGATGCGCTTCGTCGACATCATGTTGTCGATCCCGAGCCTGCTGCTGGCGATCAGCATCGCGGCGGCGCTGGGCAAGAGCTCCTACGCGCTGATGATCGCGATCGGTGTCGCTCAGGTGCCGATATTCGCGCGGCTGCTGCGCGGGTCGATGCTGTCGCAGTCGAAGTCGGACTACGTGCTGGCTGCCAACGCGCTGGGGTTGCGCAGGCGCACGATCATCATGAACCACGTGCTGCCGAACTCGCTCGGCCCGACCATCGTGCAGGCGACGCTCAACCTGGCGACGGCGATCATCGAGGTGGCGGCGCTGTCGTTCCTCGGGCTCGGCCAGTCCGACCCGGCGGTGGCGGAGTGGGGCCGCATGATCGTGTCCGGACAGGATCGCTTCCTGATAGCACCGTGGTTGTCGTTCTACCCCGGTATCTGCATCGCGGTCACGGCGCTCGGCTTCACCCTGTTCGGTGAGGCGCTGCGCGAGGCTCTCGACCCCAAGCAGCGGCGGTGAGCGGTGCGATGACGACGAGCTCGACGATGCAGGAGGACCCGACGGCCGGCTCCGAACCGCCGCGCACCGACCCGCTGCTGCGGGTGCGGGACCTGTCCGTCACGTTCCAGCGGCGCGGTCAGGAGGCCACGGCCGCGGTCAGCGAGGTGTCATTCGACGTCCGCTCGGGCCAGCACGTCGGGTTGGTGGGGGAGTCGGGCAGCGGCAAGAGCGTGACGTCGCTGGCGATCATGGGCCTGCTGCCCGACCGCGGTGTGCGGGTCGGGGGCACGGTCGAGTACGAAGGCCGCGACCTGCTTGCGATGAAGGCTGCTGACAAGAACGCGATCCGCGGCCGTCAGATCGCGATGGTGTTCCAGGACCCGATGACGTCGCTCAACCCGGTGATCAACGTCGGGCTGCAGATCGCCGAGGTCATCGAGCGGCACCGCGACAAGTCACGGGGTGAGGCGACCGAGATGGCGGTCGACCTGTTGCACCGCGTCGGCATCCCTGACGCCGACCGACGGGTGCACGAGTATCCGCACCAGCTGTCCGGCGGCATGCGACAGCGGGTCCTGATCGCGATCGCCCTGGCCTGCGAGCCACGGCTGCTGATCGCCGACGAGCCGACCACCGCTCTCGACGTCACCATCCAGGCTCAGATCCTCGAGCTGCTCAAGGAGCTCGTCGCCGACACCGGGACGGCCCTGATCCTGATCACCCACGACCTGGGAGTCGTGGCCGGGCTCTGCGACGAGGTGCACGTCATGTACTCAGGTCGCGTGGTCGAGTCCGCGGCTCGCCGTCCCCTGTTCGCGTCGCCGCGCCACCCGTACACCGGTGGCCTGCTCGCCTCGATCCCGCGGCTGGACTCACCGCGCGGCGAGCCGCTGCAGCCGATCCCCGGCTCGCCGACCGACACGTTGCCGTGGGACGAGGGCAACTGCGCGTTCGCCCCTCGCTGTGGCAACCGGATCGAGCGCTGCACCGAGGACACTCCCCGGCTGCAGGACGCCGGGGAGCGCTCGCTGCGCTGCTTCAACCCGCTGCACGGTGGCTCGAGGCAAGGAACCGGCGATGGCGCCCGATGAGCTGCTGACCGTCCGCGGTCTGGAGGTGTACTTCCCGATCAAGCAGGGCATCGTGTTCGACCGCACCATCGGGCACACCAAGGCCGTAGACGGCGTCGACCTCGGCGTCGTACGCGGGCGCACCCTCGGCCTGGTGGGGGAGTCCGGCTGCGGCAAGAGCACGCTCGGCCGGGCGATCCTGCGACTGGTGGAGCCGACCGCCGGCTCGGTGGTCTTTGACGGCATCGACCTGGCGACGCTCAAAGGTGACGCGCTGCGCACCATCCGGCGACGGATGCAGATGGTCTTCCAGGACCCCATGGCCAGCCTGAACCCCCGGCACAGCGTCGAGACCATCCTCACCGAGCCGCTTCGGGCGCACGCCATCTCGTTCGAGCGGGGCAAGCGGGTCCGTGAGCTGTTGGACCTGGTGGGGCTGCCGAAGAACTCCGCCCGCCGCTATCCGCACGAGTTCTCCGGCGGACAGCGGCAGCGCATCGGCATCGCTCGAGCGGTGGCGCTGGAACCCGAGCTGGTGATCGCCGACGAACCGGTGTCGGCGCTCGACGTCTCGATCCAGGCCCAGGTGCTGAACCTGCTGGAGGAGATCCAGGACCGGCTGGGGCTCACGTACCTGGTCATCGCCCACGACCTCGCCGTCGTGCGGCACGTCTCGGACGACGTCGCGGTCATGTACCTCGGCGGCATCGTCGAGCAGGCGTCCTCAGACCAGCTGTACGCCTCGCCGCTGCACCCGTACACCAAGGCACTCATGTCGGCGGTGCCGGTGCCCGACCCGGTGGTCGAGGACCGGCGGGAACGAATCCTGCTGACCGGGGATCTGCCGTCGCCGGCCAACCCGCCGTCGGGGTGCAGGTTTCACACCCGCTGCCCGTTCCGCCAGCCGACCCGGTGCTCCGACGAACGGCCGGGACTGCGGGAGATGGAACCAGGGCACCTGGTGGCCTGCCACTGGGCAGAACAGATCGCCGCCGGTCAGATAACGCCGAGCGAGCCGGCGCTGGAGACCGACCCGGACCGCAGCGGCGCGCAGCGCGCGCCGGCCCCGGCGACGGGTGCACCGACCTCGGGCTGAACCTCGCCCGGATCGGGCGCCTCCGGCAACGGCGGCGGCGTGCCTCCCCACACCGGGCAGAGCGCCCGGTGGTCACACCAGTCGCAGAGCGCGGACCGGTGTGGCTCCCAGCGCCC